>JAWOBA010000183.1:0-18136 GCA_046498285.1 Desulfatiglandales bacterium
ATCCAGATAGTGGTATTCCCCAAACCCATCTCCCTTTCTTAAAATTGAGCCGGTAGAGGTCTCCGCCCCCGCTCCCAGCCCTTAGCGTTGCACTATCAACTGCCAGAGCAGGTATGTTGAGACCTTTGAAAAACCTGGCGATTTTCATCATCCTCAAAAAGACGATGGACTGTTTTGAAGTGACTGGTGGCCTCCGGCTCGACTCCGTCCTGGAGGGGACTCCACCCCGGAAGGTAGAGCCTCCCGCTCGGAGAGAAGGGTGCTGAAAAGACCAACCCGGGAACCTTGGCCTCCGGCCCGGAGGGCCTACGCCCCGGAGGGAACTGAAAAAAAGCCCATCGTCTTTAGATCAAGAGGGGTTATGCAAAGGTCTCTCTGCTTGAGTCGTTCGAACTGGAGGGCTTTTGGCATGCTCATTATCAAAAACAGCACTTAGCCCCGACTAAACAATACATCATTGAATTGATGAATAGAGAGACTTAGGTATAACGTCATACGAAATACTCGCAAACCATCGGCTTTCAGGATGGCCCGGCATTGTTGATCTCGGCAAGGCGAATAAGAATGTATTGACCTCTAAATAATCATATTACCCCCAAACGCTGCAGGATTCAAGTATGCTTGCCACAGAATTTACCACAGCCTTGGTTTATTAATCATCTTAAGCCAGTATCTCATCAGTACACACTTCCCTCAATTATCACATACAAGAGCTGAATGCACATACAACATTATAATTTGCCTAAAGTATCGATTTAGAATATTTCTCGATAAGATAGCCGAATACAAAAGGCAGGAGAAATAGATTCTATGTCACCAGAAGGAATTGGTAGAGATTCTGGAATTGACTATTCAAAAGGATTATATCCATATGACCAGGTTGATTTCTCCACCATATTTTATCTCATCCGTGATGGGGTTTCTGAAAGGGAAGCTATTATTGAACTTGTTTCAGAGATATGAGCAATAGGGCAAAATGTATACGTCACCTATGGGTCATAGGATAGGATTTGACTTCATTAGAATTATCATGCCCGTTTCTCTATATAAAGCTCAACTATCTTTTCGATGCAGTCATATTCCTCAGATTGCGTGAGGTAAAGTACAAAAAAGGCTGAATAAACGACAGATTTTTCAGCAAGGCGTGCCCTGCAGGGTCTTGTTAAAACCATTGGATAAGTTAAACCTTGCTTAATGCATAAAAAGGCTTTTTCGGGCTATTTTGAGCACTTGTGGAAAATGAATCATAAACCCCAAAATGGGTCTCATTAGTTGGTAACTCTCAAAATATATAGAAAACGATCATCTGGGCTTGTAAGGATGGCTTGGAGGTCTATGTTTGATCCTTTTCTTTTTATCTCTCTTTAGTCTCTCGATCAATTCATCGAATTTCTTTTGCTGCTCAGGGATCAAAACCTCTCTCATCTGCGAATACCCTGGTTCAATAATGTTGCCTATTTCAGAATGGGTTTTTCGGAAGTGATCTTCTAGTCTTTCCCCCATTTGGTCAATTATAGCTTTAAACTCATCACTTTGTTTTTCAGTCAAATCAAGTTGTTGAGAGAATCTTTTTAACATGAAGGCTCTCATTTCCGAGGGATTTCCCTTATGACGGGGAAGTCGATGCTTCATGTATAACCCTGACCCCATTGAGCCCACCAACACACCGAGAATAAACACGAGCGCTACGCTTACAATTAATTTCCATTTTCTCATGTTGCCACCTTGCAATCAAAAGAGCTGTATTAACGCTATTTTTTCTGTGTCGTAAATAAGTGATGCGAATACATCGTATTCAGGGGTGAAATCAAGGTTGAACAGAAGGACCGTGAATATGAGTATCAAAAAGCAGGTGACGGGGGTCAACCGCCAGAGGAACTGCTCGAAGAGCATGGAAAAGTTTGTTCTGATTTCTAGTGGTCTGAGCCCTCTGATACGGCGCATTGCGTTCACCTGCCAATGCTCGCCCACCACTTCGTGCTCTTTCTCGAAATAAACCTCCCTGAGAATTTTTATCAATATCCCATACTTACGCTGAAGGTGTTTCATCTGTCCCCCTCTTTAGGCTGAAATTACTTTCATAAGCAGCTTCTCGAGTTTTTTCCTGGACCGGAATGTTCTGACCTTTACATTTGAAACGCTTAAACCCAGCAATCCCGCCGCTTCTTTCACCGAGAGCTCTTCCAGGTATACCAGCTCCAGAACCATTCTGTCTTTGGCAGACATCTTGCTTAGTCCCCAGTCCAGCAGTTCCCGTGCCTCGTCTTCTCTGCTTTCCTTAGAAAATAATAGGTTCGATTCACTGGACAGGACCTTTTCCAGCCAGTCCCGGTGTCTTTCGCTGAGATTGCTTATTGGAATTTCTTTAGATCGATAATGCCTTCTCCAGAAATCGTAACAGGTTCTCACTGCAATGGCAGAAAGCCATTGTCTGAAATTGTCCTCTCCTTTAAAACCTGGCAAGGCCTGATATGCCCTTACAAACACCTCTTGAGCCATCTCTTCCACCTCACTGAAAGGTATATGTTTCTTGACAATTCGCATGACACAATCTTGGTATCGTTTCAGCAGGTGCTCAAAGGAATTCACATCCCCATCGATGATCCGACGAATAATCTCTACATCGCTCGGCCTAGTTAGCTGATTTTGCATATTCGGGTGTACGATAAAACCATTGTCTAAGCTTCTGAAATTGCACCATTATCATATACAATCTATCATGCCAGCATTATGCAGGTCAACAATGAAGGGGTTTTATCTCACATCTCCAATCCATTCTGTTTTCCGCACATCGAGACCAATTAAAAACGTTTTTTCTTTATGAGTGATCTATAATATCAACTTGAGGACTATCCTCTGCTATTGTATTAGTCGCTGCTTGCTTCAGGAAAGTTACAAAAAAGTGTGTTTCTGCTTTTTTCTGTAACCTTTCTCGAAGGATTTACGACTTCATAGATAAAACCAATAACGATTTCAAACAGGGATGCATGGATACATCGTGAAATAGCAGGTTTCGTTTTTCACCAATCCATTTTTTCAATTGATCTATGAGTATTTTGGTATAGTGTGCAGTGTTCAACCTAATAGATGCCCTGAAGCAAGGACAGCTCATGAGTGGTACGAAAAAAACAACTATTATCCGGTCTCTGAGGTGGGTTACCGCAGTGCTTTTTGCCCTATTTGTTGCCGGATGCGCAACGGTTGGGCCTGATTACATGCCGCCTGAAACAACGGTGTCCAAGGACTGGCACACTCCGCTCAATCCGGGATTGACTGCCAAAGAGACTGACCCACAGGAACTTGCAACCTGGTGGAACACTCTGAACGACCCCGAACTCTCTAGCCTGATTGAGCGTGCGGTGAAGGGAAACCTCGATATCAAAGAGGCAAGCGCCCGGATTCGAGAGGCACGCGCCCGACGGGGCCTCGCCAGGGCTGATCTCTTTCCCACCCTTGGGGCTACCGGTTCTGCAACGTGGAGCCGCACCAGAGGTGACACGGGAACTGTAGAAACCCGTGACTTCTATGCGGCAGGGTTTGATGCCGGTTGGGAGCTGGATCTGTTCGGCGGTACTCGGCGTTCAGTGGAGGCAGCGGAGGCCGATCTCCAGGCCGTCCACGAGAACCTGCACGATGTGCTGGTTTCTTTAACCGCAGAGGTGGCCTTGAACTATGTCGAAATACGAACCTATCAGAAAAGGTTAGCCGTGACAAAAGGGAACCTCGATATCCAGCAGGAAACTTATTCCTTGATACAATCGCGATATCAGGCAGGGCTGGATGACGAACTGGCCTTGCAGCAGGCCCGTTCAACCCTGGAGAGCACCCGTTCCCAGATTCCGACCCTGCGCACCTCCCTTGAGGAGGCCATGAACCGCATCGCTGTCCTCCTGGGCGAGCAGCCGGGTGCTTTTCATGACCATCTTAAAAACGATATGCCTGTTCCGGCTGTCCCGCTGAAGGCTGCCGTGGGCGTGCCGGCAGATACCCTTCGGCGCCGGCCCGATGTCCGCAAGGCAGAGCGAGAACTTGCTGCCCAGACCGCGCGCATCGGTGTTGCTACTGCAGACCTCTACCCAAAGTTCAGGCTGAACGGCTCTATCGGTATAGAGGCCTTATCCCTGGGGAATCTCATCGAGGCTGGCAGCCGCACTCTTAGTTTCGGCCCTCGCATCACCTGGCCAATCTTCAATGCCGGCTCCATCCAAGCCAACATCGAGATTCAATCTGTCCTTCAAGAACAGACCATGATCCAGTACGAATCAACGGTTCTGAACGCCCTGGAAGAGGTTGAGAATGCCCTCGTGGCGTATGGTGAGGAGCACATTCGCAGAATGTCGTTGGAAGAAGCGGCCGATGCGGCCAAACAGGCACTTGAGCTGGCCCAGTATAAATACCAGACAGGCATGATCGATTTCATCACCGTTCTGGATGCCCAGCGTTCCCTTCTGACCTATGAGGATAAACTGGTACAGAGCACCGGCAGCATCACCTCCAACCTGGTGCGCCTGTACAAGGCCTTGGGGGGCGGCTGGGCTAGCCTGGCAGCTGACAAGGAATAGGAGTTATAAAATTGAGGACAAGTCAATGAATAAAGATCATGATATAGGCCAGACCTTGGGCATCGACAGGGCCTCGGGCAAACGAAAACGCTTGAGGCGCCTGCTCATCTGGAGTTTCATCTTCCTGGCGGCAGCTATTGCCATAACCTTCCTGTTCTCGAGGAACAAGGCCGAGACCGTTCAATTCAAGACCCAGCCTGCATCCCGGGGAGACATCATCATAAAGGTGAGCGCAACCGGCAACCTGGAGCCAACCAACCAGGTTGATGTGGGCAGTGAATTGTCCGGGATCATCAAGACCGTGGAAGTTGACCACAATGATCAGGTGACGGTGGGCCAGGTGCTTGCAAGGCTTGACACCGACAAGCTCCAGGCCCAGGTACTCCAGTCGAAGGCTGCCCTGGAATCGGCCAGGACACAGGTCTTACAGGTACAAGCCACCCTCAAGGAAAAAATGCTTGAACTCCGGCGACTGAAAAAGGCCTATGAGTTGAGCGGCGGCAAGGTCCCTTCACAATACGACCTGGATGCAGCCGAGGCTGCGGTTGCGCGCGCTCAGGCCGATGAGGCCAGTGCCAAGGCCCAGGTGGCCAAGGCCAAGGCTTCGCTGCAAGCCGAAGAAACGGATCTTGCAAAGACAGTGATCCGTTCTCCCATCAACGGTATCGTCCTCTCGCGCGACGTAGAGCCTGGCCAGACCGTTGCTGCCTCCCTTCAGGCACCGGTCCTGTTCACCCTGGCAGAGGACCTAACCCAGATGGAGCTTCATGTGGACGTAGACGAGGCCGATGTGGGTCAAGTCAAAGAGGGGCAGGAAGCTGCCTTCACCGTGGATGCCTACCCCGAGGAAACCTTTCCGGCCCGGATCACCCAGGTCCGGTACAGTTCCCAGAACACGGACGGGGTCGTTACTTACGAGACCGTGCTCAAGGTTGATAACTCAAAGCTTCTTCTTCGGCCCGGTATGACGGCTACGTCAGAGATCACCATCCAAAAGGTCACAAACGGGATCCTGGTGCCCAACGCCGCACTTCGGTTTACCCCGCCCGTACTAAACGAGGTCAAGGAGGAAAAGCGCCCTGATAGCGGCACTGTGATGAACAAGCTCATGCCCCGCCCCCGCCGGCCGCAAAGAACATCCTCGGACAACCGGTTCAACACGACGGGCACCTCTACGAACAAGTGCGTCTGGACCATCAATGACGGCCACCTTGTGTCTATTCCGGTCAAAACCGGGGCCACCGACGGCATCATGACCGAAATCCTCGAAGGGGACATAGGCCCTGGGACGGAGCTGGTGATTGCCGCGGTGAATGAAAGCAGATGAATACCGTAAGCGGAAATAGACACCTCATTGAACTGGCGGGCATTACCAAGGTATACGGTATAGGCGCATACGCCATGCATGCCCTGCGGGGAATCGACCTTCATATCGATAAGGGGGAATTCGTAGCCGTGATGGGGCCGAGCGGATCCGGCAAGTCTACCTGTATGAACATCCTGGGCTGCCTGGACACCCCGAGCTCCGGCACCTACCGGTTCGCCGGTGTTGAGGTCGAGGCCCTGTCCCGCGATCAGCGAGCCCTTCTGCGGCGCAACTACCTGGGCTTCGTGTTTCAGGGATTTAATCTTTTGAACCGGACATCGGCCTTGGAAAACGTGGAACTGCCCCTGATCTATCGCGGAGTCTCGGCTCGCGAGCGCCATAGGCGTGCTCGAGAGGCGCTCGAGGCGGTGGGGCTTGCGGGATGGGAATCACATTCTCCAGGCGAGCTTTCCGGCGGGCAGCAGCAGCGGGTGGCCATAGCCAGGTCCACGGTCATCAACCCGGAAGTACTTATGGCTGATGAGCCTACGGGAAACTTGGATTCCGCCTCCAGCCGTGAGATCATGGAGTTGCTCTGCGCCCTCAACAAGGAGCGCGGTATCACCATCGTGATGGTAACCCATGATCCAGCGATGTCCAGCTACGCCCAGAGAATTATCCGCTTTCTCGATGGCGCCATCGATGCCGGGGAACCAAACGGGAGCAAACGGTCATGATATGGCAAACCATACTTCTGGCCCTGAGGGCCATACGCCGAAACATTCTGCGATCATCGCTCACCATCCTGGGCATCGTGATTGGAGTGGCTGCCGTGATCACCATGGTCACCCTGGGTGACGGGGCAACAGCACAGGTGACAGCCGATATCTCCAGACTCGGCAGCAACATGCTCCAAGTGAGACCCGGACAGGGTTTTCGCGGCCCCGGTGGAACACGATCGACCGCTGATAAGTTCAAGGTGGATGATGCCGAGGCCATAAGCCGGCAGATCTTCGGGCTGGAAGCCGTGGCGCCAACGGTATCCAAGAGTCAGCAGGCCATCTACGGGAATAAGAACTGGTCAACCTCGGTCATGGGCACCACCAACGCCTATTTCCAGGTGAGAGACTGGGATTTGGAAAGCGGACGTCGGTTCACCGATGCTGAATTACGTTCCGGCAAAACGGTGTGCATCCTGGGCTACACAGTACGCAAGGAGCTCTTCGGGGATCAGGATCCCATGGGTGCCTTCATCCGCCTGCAAAGGCTCTCCTGCCAGGTGATCGGGGTGCTTGAATCCAAGGGACAGACAGGCTTCGGACAGGATCAGGACAATCTCGTGATGATTCCCCTGCGCACGCTCCAGAGGCGTATTGCGGGAAGCAGCGATGTGGACTCTATCTATGTGTCGGCCCAGGGGGGTATCTCCACAACAGTGGTCAAGGAGGACATCGAGGCCTTGATGCATGAACGACGCCGCATTGCCCCCGGTCAGGACGACGATTTCCATGTGCGCGATATGCAGGAGATTGTGAGTACAATGACCAGCACTACACGCGTGCTCACTGGACTCCTGGGAGCGGTGGCTGCAGTGAGCCTGGTGGTGGGCGGCATCGGGATTATGAACATCATGCTGGTCTCGGTTACCGAGCGTACCCGTGAGATCGGCACCCGCCTGGCTATCGGAGCCCTGGAGCGGGAGGTGCTGATGCAGTTTCTGATCGAGGCCGTGGTCCTGTCCTCTTTTGGTGGGATTTTAGGTATCATCCTGGGGCTCCTTGCCGCGGCAGCAGGCGCACATGTTCTCGGGATCCCCTTTGTGCTCAACCCAGGAATCGCTACTATTGCAGTTGTGTTTTCAGCCGCTGTTGGCGTAATTTTTGGTTATTTCCCGGCGCGCAAGGCAGCACGCCTTGATCCCATCGAAGCCCTGCGCCATGAGTAGAGTTTCTCACCCTTCCCGACAGATCATCCTGGCATTTTGAGTAATAGTATACCTACCCAAGATTTTCACCTGTCTGCGGTATTCAACCCAGATTATGCAGTAGCCACCTGCTGCGGCCTGAAAAACCCTGCTGCAACGCTCGCTTCACGATTTTGCTTCTCAACATATTTACAAATATGCCTTCGGCGCAAAATCGCTCCAACTTCTCGTTTCGCTGAGGTTTTTCAACCCTCGTGACGATACCTACTGCATAATCTGGGTTCAAAGACCAATCAATAACTCCTAAGGCAACTCATAAGCGATCCACCAGCCAGTACCTGCCCTCATTGAGCACGAGCTTCTTCTGATACACGAAGAGCTCCAGATATTGATGAAGATCCTCTCTACTCTCGGGCCTGTAGCCTATTCCGGAGAGGATCAGGATCTTTGGGTCTGCTTGCAGAAATCCACGGTCAATCTCTCTTTAGGCTCCTCTCCGGTGAGTGATTCTGACGGGAGCTCTCCAGCAAGCCACCTTCCCATTCGGTTCAGAAAACCCCTGATCTTGTGGCGACTCATGGATTTATCTAAGAGCTCGAACAATATTACTCTAAATATTCCGGGGTAGTTGTTTATAACAGGGTGCGGTTCATTGGAGTTTTTTCAGTGAACCGATTGTTCATGCCTATGGCGGAAAATGGGGAATTTAATCATTTCTTTGGGCGATAATTCTTGGGCATGACGAACTTCAGTGGTTGCGACCTTTTTTTGTTTTTTAGATATCTTTTGGGTCAGATTTAATATTCATATACCTATTTTTTGCGATGATACGTTATGGATTCGTTAACCAGCTGAACACGGACAAGAGTCTAAATTTGACGCGCTTTGGATCGATTATGGATATTCGGGCTAATGCCCCGCTCCTACGCTGCGGGGTTTTTATTATTTTGCCGTGTATGGCCTCTTGTCCTTTGACGTTTTAATTGTTTATGGTGGATAGTCTGTAAGAAAGCATTGATATCAAACATCATCGGGAGCGGCGTACATGATGAATTGGTGACATGTTATACTCAGTGCACCGGGATAGAGTTTGAAGGGTACAAAGCGTGGCAACACGTTTGTCTGATGACAACCGTAAACTATCAAGGATAATTGAGGGTCACGTCTATACCTTATCAGCCTCCTCTTTACTCATAGTAAAAATATGTTCTTCTCCGGGAAATACCCCGTCTTCTACCTCGGTTTTATACGCTTTCAGGGCATCAACTATCATTGGCCCTAATTTGATATACTGCTTGACGAATTTGGGGGTGAACCGCTCAAAAAGCCCCACCACATCATGGTAAACAAGAACCTGTCCATCACAATCTTTGCCAGCGCCGATACCTATGGTAGGGATGCGCAACTCCCGAGTGATCCTTGAAGCCAGCGATTCTGGAATACATTCCATAACAACCATAAAGGCTCCAGCCTTTTCCAGATCTTTCGCAGCAATGATCAAATTTCGTGCACTTTCAGCATCCTTTCCTTGAACCTTAAAACCACTTAATTGGGTTGCAGTTTGAGGGGTAAGACCAATATGGGCACATACAGGGATGCCTGCTGTAACAATTGCCTTGACAACCGGGGCAACCTCGCTGCCGCCTTCAAGTTTCACAGCGTCACATTCACCCTCTTTGATAAATCGGCCAGCATTTTCAATAGCCCTCTCAATACTTGTCTGATATGACATAAAAGGCATGTCTCCTATCACAAATGCATAGGTAGTACCCCTGGTTACCGCCTTTGTGTGATGAATCATTTCCTCCATGGTTACCGGCACGGTGGAGGCATATCCAAGCACTACCATTCCAAGGGAGTCTCCAACCAGGATCGTGTCAATGCCTGCCCTGTCTACCATTTGTGCGGTGGGGTAATCATAGGCAGTCAGCATGGTTATTTTACTTCCCTTTCCCTTTTTAGCCATAAGCTCAGCAATAGTTATTTTTTTTCTTTCCATTTTTTTCATCCATTACAAATTTGGCAGAAGAACCTTTTATTTGAGAGCTTTGCAGAACTCATATTTTCTTAAAGAAGGTCGACACACCTTCAGTTCCAGGGCTCCCGGGTTGGTCTTTTCAGCAATTTATCCATGGGGGAGCTTTGCCCTCTCCGAGCGGGAGGCTCTCCGAGCCGGAAGCCCTCCGCGTTGTCCCGATAAATCGGGATCTCAGGGACATAGTTTCGCCTAAGGGGCAGTCCTTGCTTTGTGTACCTTGTGGTTTATTTTAAACAACGTGGAATTCTGAAAATCGCCAGGTTTTGCAAAGCTCTATATTTCTTGTTGAAAACATTCAAACAAGTTCTTTTTTTACCTTATAGATAATTATTTCAGGTTAGTCAATCTTTCTTTATCTTTGTTGTTTCTTCTTGACGGCCTGATTTGAGTGGAAGTAGTATATATCGCTGATTTGATAGATGTGATGCGTTTATGGGAGATATGTCTTAGTAAATTTAGTAAAGGCATAAGGTGGTAGACAGGAAAGGAACACGATTTGTATGAAAGGATATGGATTACTTTCAATAGAGGATTTAGCTGGTGCCCAGGAAGTACTTAATGTCACCCGGGGAAAGGAAAAGGCTGACCGAGCCTTTGTCAATGGGAAACTGCTCAATGTTTATACCGGTGAATGGTTAGATAACTATTCGGTGGCCATTAAGGGTGAGTGGATTGCTTACGTAGGAAGTGATCCAGAGAATACAATCGGACCGGATACGGAGGTTATTGATGTCAAGGGCAAAACCATTATTCCGGGTCTTATTGACGGGCATACCCATCTTGTCTGGCTCTCTAATGTAAGCGAGTTTTTGAAATATGCAATGGCTGGCGGTACAACAACTATCATAACTGAAACCATGGAGGCCTTTCCCATCATGGGGTATAAAGGGGTAATTGATTTTTTGGCCTCTTTCAGGGATCAACCTATCAAGATTTTTGCAACAGCACCCGCTATGGTTTCCATCAGTAAGAAGGTACAGGGGATCTCGAAGAAAACACTTAGAAAATTACTGATGAGAGATGATATTTTGGGATTAGGTGAATCCTACTGGCAGACGGTTTTGCAGAAACCAGAAGAATATCTTCCAATTTTTAAGGAAACTCTGCAGTGTGGCAAAAAAGTAGAGGGACACTCTGCAGGGGCAAAGGGAGAAAAATTGATGGCATATATCGCATCCGGTGTATCCTCTTGCCATGAGCCAATAAATGCTGAAGAAGTCCTCGAGAGATTGAGACTGGGCATATATGTTATGTTGCGCGAGGGAAGCATAAGAAGTGATCTTGCTTCTCTATCCAGAATAAAGGACGTTGGGATTGATTTTAGAAGACTCATCTTGGTTACTGACGGAGTAGAATCCGGGGATTTATTGGAAAAAGGATACATGGAAGTTGTGGTACAGAAGGCAATTGATCTCGGTTTTGATCCAGTGCATGCTATTCAGATGTCCACGATAAATGTGGCAGAGCATTTTTCTCTGGATGGTATAGTTGGTGGGATTGCCCCTGGAAAGCATGGGGATATGCTCATTATTCCCAGTCCTGAAATTATTAAGGCTGAATATGTCATAAGCAAAGGTAAGGTTATTGCAAGGGAAGGGGAGCTTTTGGTGCGCCCGAAAAAGCATACCTTTTCAAAGGAAAGCCTGAACAGTATTCATCTTCCAAGTGAGCTTAAACCTTCTGACTTTTCTATAATGGTCAAAACAATATCTTCCCACGTTAATGCACGGGTAATAGATCAGGTCACAGATTTAGTAACTAAAGAGCTTATTCTTTCTGTGCCTGTGATTGAAGGTGAGATCAGATCAGATGTAAGCAAGGATATACTAAAGGTGGCAGCGATTGACAGAAGGCATTCTTCAGGAGAGATTTTTGTAGGGCTTATCAGAGGATTTCATTTACACACTGGGGCTATTGCATGCAGTGCGGCCTGGGATACATCAGATATTATTGTTGTTGGTGAGAATGATACAGATATGGCGGGTGCTGTTAATAGGATTTATGATCTGCAAGGAGGGGCTGTTGTTTATGCTAAAGGTAAGGTTATGGCAGAAATTGCATTGCCTTTATTTGGGATTATGACCGACATGCCGATTGAGATGTTGGCAAAAAAAATGGAGGAGGTAAAACAAATCACACAAGATTTGGGTTTCCCTTTTGGTGATCCCTTGCTGACACTCGTTATCCTAACAGGTGCGGCCATACCATTTTTAAGAATATGTGAAGAAGGACTGGTGAATTTAAAAGATGGAAAGACAGTAGGTCTAATTGTAGAGTGAGTTTTAGAAGGGTGTATTCCCAATTGAATAAGAAGAGAACAAAGAGAAATGGAAAAAAGTAACATGTCTATGAGGTATCAAATTTTCTCTTGATATGGCTTATCAGAGTTATGTTAAGCAACTCACAATTTTTCAACACGATTCATACCATTCGGATCAGTTTATAAATACATTTGAGACTTTGCATAACCCCTCTTGATCTAAAGACGATGGGCTTTTTTTCAGTTCCCTCCGGGGCGTAGGCCCTCCGGGCCGGAGGCCGGGGCTCCCGGGTTGGTCTTTTCAGCAACGTATCCATGGGGGAGTTTTGCCCTCTCCGAGCGGGAGGCTCTCCGAGCCGGAAGCCCTCCGCATTGCCCCGATAAATCGGGGCCTGCGGGTTCCCCCACTGATACATTACGAAAAGACAGCACCCTTCTCTCCGAGCGGGAGGCTCTCCGAGCCGGAAGCCACCAGTCACTTCAAAAAAGTCCATCATCTTTTTGGGGATGGTGAAAATCGCCAGGTTTTTCAAAGGTCTCACATTATGATGGTTTCCTAAAAAGCTCATTTATGCCGCAAGCGACATCCTATGAACAACGAATTTGATTAAGTGAAGAAAAGTAAAAGTAATCACTTCTATCAATCAGTAATAATACAAACGCAACATATAGATGAAACTACTTCGTTGAAAGTCATGATTTAGCCGGTAGAGTAAAAAGCTGTACATGGAAGGTGCACGAATCTTTACAAATGAGGCGTACTTAAAAGAATGGCTTTATCATTAAAGATGAATCATGCTGTCGCAAGACGTAAATGGACATTTTATAAAACAGTCGGTGATGGATGGAAAATAGATCTGAATTTTATACCACCTATAAAAAAATGCATGTCTTTTAGGCTAGAGAAGACCTGACATTTGCTATGTAGTATTATCTATAATTATTTTTTGTCTGGTTTTCATAATCCTGAGAGCTATTTCTAAACTGTTATTTTATATGATTCTTTGACACACCTTTAACCTTTTTCATACCCTTATACGTAGCCATTATGTCCTCAGACACGGATTTAGATAAAGAAAGTTTATATAAGCGCATACTCAGCCCTGTGAGCTGCCTTACAGGTGTCGGGAAAGTCATTACGAGAGAACTCCAGAGGAGAGGGATTCGGACCGTATATGATTTATTATATCTCTTACCCCGTTCCTACCAAGACAGAAAGAGGTTCATCCCGATTCATATGATAAAGGCTGGTGAGGAAGCGCTCATAAAAGGCACAATAAGGGAGATAAAAAGGCTTAGATTGAGATACCGGCCGGCACTGGAAATGCTTGTAGGCAATGAGTATGGATTTATATCCGCCAGATGGATAGGAATGACTCAGTACCTCTATAGATTTAAAAAAGGAGACACTATTATCCTCTATGGCCGATTTCGTGCATCGCCGAATAATATGCTTGAAACCTATCACCCTGAGATCATAGCGACTGGAAATACATATGAGGTAGGAAGAATATTCCCTGTGTATCCTGAATTAGGGAAAATCTCGCAGGGAAGGATACGACGGATTATGATGGATGCTATAAAGCGCTTTGTTCAAAACCTGCAAGACCCCCTCCCTGTAATGGTAAGAGAAGCACAACAACTCCCCGAGCTGGGTATGGCGATAAAGGAGGTTCATTTCCCGTATGAGTCAAGGCTTGAAGATCTGCGTATTCGAAGATCATCGGCACAAAGAAGACTAATATTCGATGAATTTTTTATGCTCCAACTTGCGCTCGCACTCAAAAAGAGCAAATCTTCACGGCAAAGAGGTATAGCTTTCGAAATAAAAGGTATTGAGGAGTTTTATAGTTTTCTTCCTTTTAAATTCACGGGATCGCAGATAAAGGTAATTCGTGAGATTATTGCAGATATGAGCAGACCATTTCCCATGAATAGGCTTCTTCAAGGTGATGTAGGCTGCGGTAAGACCGTGGTAGCACTTATGGCTGCATGGGTGGCGGTACGGAGCGGGTATCAAGTTGCATTCATGGCGCCTACTCAGATCCTTGCAGAACAGCATTATTTCAGTACCCTTGAGCTCACTCGAACGATGAATCTCAGGGTAGCGCTCCTTACAAGTGGGATGAATACATTCGCTCAGGAGGTGCGGGATGGCGTGCAAAGAGGCGAAGTAGATATACTGATAGGAACCCATGCCCTCATTCAAGAGAGTGTAAAGTTCGGTAGATTAGGACTCGTAATCATTGATGAGCAGCACAGATTTGGAGTAGCACAGAGGGCTACACTCAAGCAGAAGGGAGCAAGACCGGATGTACTCACCATGACTGCTACGCCTATTCCTAGAACACTGGGACTCACTGTATATGGGGATCTGGACATATCTGTGATTGACGAGCTTCCTCCAGGTAGAAAGTGCATTCAGACGAAGCTGTATCATGAACGAGATCGAAATAAAGTATATGAAATCCTACGAGAGGAGGTAGAAAAGGGAAGACAGGCCTATATTGTGTATCCTCTGATCGAAGAGTCAGAGAAAATAGACCTTAAAGATGCCACGAATATGGCTGAGAAACTGAGAAGTATTTTTTCAGATTTCAATATAGCGCTGATCCATGGAAAGATGCCTCTGGATCAAAGAGAAGGGATAATGAAGAAATTCAAAGAAGGTCTTATCAATATTCTGATTTCCACTACGGTCGTCGAGGTGGGCATAAATATTATCAACGCTACCATTATGGTAATTGAGAATGCAGAGAGGTTTGGGCTCTCGCAAATTCATCAGCTTAGAGGGAGGGTAGGGAGAAGTGCTTATCCATCAAAGTGTCTACTTTTGGCCTCCTACAGCAAGACAGGTGATGCCAAAAGGAGGCTGGAAATCATAGAGAAAAGCACAGATGGGTTCAAGATTTCTGAAGAAGATCTTGCCATTAGGGGTCCAGGAGAATTTTTGGGCGAGAAGCAGTCAGGGTTTTACCAATTTAGAGTTGCAAAAATTATGAGGGATGCAGATATACTATCTGATGCAAGGAGAGAGGCATTTCGATGGATTGAGGCTGATTATGAACTTGCCCATAAAACCTACAAACTCTTTAAACAAATACTCACTGACAACCAGAGTGCTATGGATAAATTTGTGGATGTGGCATGAACTTAAGAAATCAAATGATTATTTTTTAAAATCTCAGAAATTAGCCCTTTTTCACCTCCATTAAGAACTCTATCCAAGAGGAAATTTGTATTTTGCTCAAGTTTGCTCATAGTCTGTGCAAGGGCCTTAAGCTGGGTCAATGTTTTCCTCGATTTCTCCCGAGATGGTATCGTAAGGGCGGAGTTAGCCAATATTTTGATGACTTGATCAAGGGCTGAATCATCGAATTTATCATTGTTTCTGTAGATGAGATTAACCCATTCCCGTTTAAGCTCCTCAGGTATTTTATTATAGTTGGCGATTATAGTAGGATCATGACCAAAATGAAGAGACTTTTTTAATTTATCAATGGTGTCCCAAATTATTTTTCGTTTCTTGTCATCTAGTGGGCATTCATAAAGAAGATCTTTCCATCTCTCTTCTATTTGCATACCAACCCAATTCTCGCCCTTTTCCGGTGGAAGAGAAAGTTCCAAAAACTTATTTTGGGCATAAGCTAAGTTTTCCTTAAGCTCTTTATATCCCTCCCCCAGAGTTAGAAGTATTTCGTTTAAGTCCTTTATGGCCTCAGCTTTCATATTTTTTTCTTTCCGGTCTTCAATCAATGACTTTTCCCACTGATCCCTGAGGTATCCCATTTCTTGTTTAACGAGAGAAAAAATCAAACCTGACTTTGTGATGGCATTTCGTAGGGAGTCGGCAAGTATATTACATGAGTTCAATCTGTCTGTTGCTAAATGCTCTAGTGTTCTTATAGAATCCTGCCGCAACTGATAAGACAGTAATTCTGTTCCGAGAGAACGAGAGAGTTTATTGATGACTTTAGTCTCATGACTGCCCACCTTTATCGTGAAGGGATAGAAGTGTATCTTAATGACAGCAACTACAATATAGTCGCTATCTTTCCATATCATATTTCCCGTATAATTTTTTGGATAGTTAGGGGATGAGTGCATGTCTAATTTAAGATCCGATTTGGAAACAATCACCGGTTCCATGTGGTGAAAATCATTCGCTGTTCCGTCAACAGTAAATTTGAGATTTCGCTCATCTTTTTCCGGATTTTCAGATGTCCAGCTTTTCTGGTGTTCAACACACCAGGACATGGCTTCAAGGGGGCGATCTGGTTGATCCCTGTATTCAAGCCAGGGTTTACCCGGGGTATTGTATTCGGATTTGGCCGGAAGTCCCCATGAAATATTTCCTCTTCCATTGTCAATTATTCCAGAAGTGATTCTTTCTGCAATCAAATCTCGTGGTTTTCCAATTCGATAGATTGTACCCTTGAATGCATTGGGAAGGCAGAGAAGAATGGTTTCAATCATTTCCATACAGGCTTTTTTTAATACAGACTTTTCTATCTCTATAGACAATCCTTTTTCCTTTTTTGTATATTATTGTTAAAATGCTTTTAAATTGTTATTCAATTTGTCTTTTGGGAATGGTAATGTACAATATTTTTTGCATTTGTCAAGGCAATAAATGTACCTTATCCCTGGTTTTGATATGAGGTTAGACCGTAATTTATTTGCACGCAAGAAATGTGCCCATTTTCATTACATATTCCAAGATAAATCTGCCATTCTTATAGACTAAAAAACATGATTTGTCAAGGATAAAATACTGTATGTTGATAAAATAGTAGATTAAGCTACTACATATAGATTTCCTGTTTAGAATGCATGCCGAAATAGTTTTTGCTGCAGGAAATTACGTCTTAACCCACACGGCATTACCATGGTAGCCAGGCATAACGAATCATCATCGGGGATAAATCAAAGACGCGTCTTCAGACGTGGATTATTTACCATGTAGCAAATGGAAAATACTACCAAAGGCACCATAACTGCCGTTAGTGCATTTTTTCTCTGGGGGATTTTTCCCATATACTGGAAGTCCTTAGCTCATGTATCTTCAACAGAAATTTTGGCTCATCGGGTAATTTGGTCGCTGGCATTTATACTATGTTTAGTCGTTTTTCAGCGTGGATGGAAACAAGGCAGCGATCTTTTATCATTCTCTCGGGACGTACCAAGATTTCTGGTCACGTCATTTTTCCTTGGTGCTAACTGGTTAACATATATTTGGGCTGTTAATACCAATCAGATTGTTGAGGCAAGCCTGGGATATTTTATTAATCCCCTGGTGAATATTTGCTTGGGTATGATTTTCTTGAAGGAACGGTTATACCGATGGCAAGGCCTTTCAGTAGCACTCGCATTTATTGGAGTGCTCTTTTTAACATTGCATTATGGCCGAGTACCATGGATTGCCTTTATCTTGGCATTTACATTTGGAATGTATGGTTTGCTTCGAAAAACAGCCAGAGCCGAATCAATGATAGGTTTATTATTCGAGACTGGTATTCTCACCCCTATTGCTCTTGTCTATGCTATAAGTTTAGGCGTTCAAGGATCAGGAGCTTTTTTCTCTATTGGCCTACAGACAGATGTATTGCTTATAGGAGCAGGTTTGGTAACTGCAATACCCCTACTTCTCTTTTCCTATGGTGCACGCAGGATACAGTATTCGACACTTGGCTTTTTACAATATATCGCCCCCACTGGTCAATTGCTGGTGGGTGTGTTTCTTTACAGAGAACTGTTTACCAGAACACATGCGATTTCATTTGGCCTTGTTTGGGCGGCAATAATTATATATTCTATTTCGAGCTATTTACGGCATAAAAAGAAGATGATCTAATAATTGATGGTTTCGTAAAAAGTCATTTTACTCGCTCATGATGCCCATTTTGGGATTCATCAAATGCTTCGCTAAATTCCAAAAACTCGGCCTAAAGGCCTCAAACAATTTGGAATTTTTAACGCTCAGCATTTCCTGAATCTATTTCCAAAAGTGGCCAAAATCGCTCGCAAAAGACTTTTTACGAGTTTG
>JAWOBA010000186.1:0-4759 GCA_046498285.1 Desulfatiglandales bacterium
ATCACCCTTCTCCAAAATCTCAAAGGCCTTGTAAACGGCCTGCACCAATACGGTAACTTCCATATCTAATCCTTTTCCAACATAGAACGCAGATTGTCACAGATACCCGCAGGTAAGTGAGACCTTTGCATAACCCCTATTGATCTAAAAACGATGGGCTTTTTTTCAGCTCCGAGGCTCTCGGGTTGGTCTTTTCAGCACCCTTCTCTCCGAGCGGGAGGCTCTACCTTCCGGGGCGGAGTCCCCTCCAGGACGGAGTCGAGCCGGAGGCCACCAGTCATTTCAAAAAAGTCCATCGTCTTTTTGAGGAGGGTGAAAATCGCCGGGTTTTTCAAAGGTCTCAGTATGTATCCAAAAAATGAGAGGGTGCCCTCTTTTAAAGGGCTACCCTCATTTACAATACAAAATGATGACATGACACCCAGCTTTTCTCAAGCATTCTTGATTGTTTGGTGGGCCCACCTGGTCTCGAACCAGGGACCTACCGGTTATGAGCCGGTGGCTCTGCCAGCTGAGCTATGGGCCCTTTTTTTGAGAATCATGGTAACTGAATTAAAATTTATATGTCAAGTAAAATAACAACTTCGAGAGACGTTAATTACAAGTCACTAAAGCTTTCTAACACTTTCCTTCTTCGTGGGTGTCTCAGCTTCCTCAATGCCTTAGCCTCTATCTGCCTTATCCGTTCCCGTGTAACATTAAATTCTTTACCTACCTCCTCCAGAGTATGATCGGCCTTTTCACCAACACCAAATCTCTTTCTTAATACCTTTTCTTCTCTAGGAGTCAATGTAGTCATAATCTTTCTTGTCTGCTGGCTTAAGTCATATTTGGTCACTGCCTCAGCTGGAGACATTATCTTCTTGTCTTCTATAAAATCACCTAAATGGCTGTCTTCTTCTTCTCCGATTGGTGTTTCTAACGATATAGGCTCTTTTGCTATCTTTAAAACCTTTCGTACCTTTTCCAGGGGGAAACCCATCCTTTCTGCAATCTCCTCCGCTTTTGGTTCCCTGCCTTGTTCTTGAACGAGGGTTCGAGATACCTTAACAAGTTTGTTAATCGTCTCTATCATGTGAACAGGTATCCTTATTGTTCTTGCTTGATCAGCAATAGCCCTTGTTATAGCCTGCCTGATCCACCAAGTAGCGTAAGTACTGAATTTATATCCTCTTTGATATTCAAACTTATCTACTGCCTTCATCAAACCGATGTTACCCTCCTGTATAAGATCAAGAAATTGGAGACCTCTATTGGTATACTTCTTTGCTATACTTACAACCAATCTAAGGTTAGCCTTTATAAGTTCATTTTTAGCATCCTCTGATTTTCGTAAACTGCCATCAATCTCCCTGTATATACTTTTCATTTCTTTTAATGACATTGTTGTCTTATTTTCTATTTCATCAATAGAACCCTTGGTTTCCTGTATTTTAGCTATAAGAATCAAGAGCTCTTCTTTTGGTAAATTAAGGGCCTTTGCCCTCTTGCCACCTGCTTCAGCTTTTGAAAACTCCTCTAAACATTGTTCTACATAAGAAAATGATTTACCACCTATTTCTAGAAGACAATCTGTTAATATTTTTTCTAATGCTTCCAAGCTCTTAAGAATCTCTTTATATATTTGCACCATCTTCTGGATGTGGCCTTTATCAAGCTTGAACGACCTCATCATATCAAATATCGCCTTTTGGTTCCTGCTAATAGTGGCACGTAATCTTTTTCTCTGAGCTGTATCCCGGTAATCTTGTAGTTTATTCCATGCAATGTTATTTTCCTCATCCAAGGCATTCATCTTTTTGATAAGATCAAGCAAGAAATCTCTTCTTTGACCGATTTGATGTAAATTATATTCATCCTCTATATCATTAACAATATCCCTCACTTTTATTAATCCCGCCTCTAAATCCCTGCCTAACTCTGCGAGATATTCAATGCTGACCCTACATTTAATAAGGTTACGAATTACCTGATTTTCCCCTTTTTCTACCTTCTTTGCTATCTCCACCTCCCCTTCTCTACTTAGCAATGAAATAAGACCCATCTCTCGTAAATACATCTTAACAGGATCATAGGTCTTTGTAGTAAAATCTTCTTCAAGTTCGCTTAAAGATTGCTTCTCACTTTTGTCTTCTACATCGATCTTCTCTGTTTTTTTCACTTTTTCAATCTGTCCACCGACAGGCTCAGTTACTACCTTAATATTCAAATCTTCAAACATCTGTAATAGATCATCAATCTCTTCTGATGATATAACATCATTAGATAGATCTTCATTAAGCTCTTTATAGGTAATATAACCTTTATCCTTGCCAATGTTGATCAATCTTCGTAAATTAATATCATCATCATTTCTTGTCATGCAAAACCTCCTGATAATATCTTTTGTCAATAGTTAGTATGCTACGGTGTTATCATACTTTGTTGATGTTAAGCAAGATCTTGCTTTTTTTTGATCAGTCGATTTACCATTTCTATATCACCTTCGGCTGATGCCTTCCTGATAGATTGTGAAACTTGAACTTTTACTATTTTTTTTTCAAATTCTTCAACTGCCTGGCTAACTGATGCTTCGGAATAAAATGATCGAGACATTAATGCTACTCTTAGTTGTTCTTTCGCTACCGCGCTATCAAGAAAATCTTCAATTCTATCCAGATTTCCTTCAGACATAAATTTTTCCATTACTACCTTGATCATCTCAATGAACTCCGGATTAGAAACAAGCAGCTCCCACTCTTGATCTCTGAATGTGGCAATAGTTTCCGGATGATGTAGTAAAAGGTTGAGAAATTGCAAATCAGAACCATATTTCCGGGGATCATGGGCAGGAGAAAATCTGTTTCTCAGTTCATCAATATTTCTCTCCGCTATTCTCGTCCCCTCTTGATGTTTTAATTCTTCCCAGACAGTAGCCTCTTTTATACCTGCTTTTTCTGAAAATCGCTGTACATATAACAATCTTGTAGCTCCCTGCTCTAAATCCCTAAATACAGGTAATATTTCATGTAATACCTTAATTTGATCCTCAACGCCAGTACCCATATTTGCTAATGCCTGATCTAAATAAAAATCAAAAATAGGGACCGCGTTTTCTAAAAGGACTTTAAAGGCACTTGAACCATGTTTATTAACAAAGCTATCCGGATCTTCACCCTGAGGGAGTACTACAACCTTTGCAGAAATTCCTTCATTCAAAAATAAGGGAAAGCTTTTCAACGCAGCCTTTCTTCCGGCATCGTCGGGGTCGAATAATACTATTATATTTTTTGTATATCCTTTTAATCTTCTTATTTGAGCACTGGTTAATGCCGTCCCCAAGGTGGCAACTACATTTGAAATACCACTCTGCCTAAGAACCAGCGTATCCATATATCCTTCCACAATTATTGCCAGATCATTTTCCCTAATGTTGACATATGCAGAATCAAGTCCATATAAGTTATTTCCTTTATGGTATATCGGTGTTTCAGGCGTATTAATATATTTAGGCAGTGAGTCATCTAAAATTCTGCCTCCAAAACCAATGGTATGATTATTAAGATCGAAGATAGGGAATATGATTCTACCCCGGAAACGATCATAATAGTCTTTATTGTTTTTGGGGACCAAAAGCCCAGACTTTGCTGCACCATCCAGGGAACTATGTTTTAATTTTAGATAATTCCGCAATCCATCCCATCTGTTTACCGCATATCCAAGTCTAAAGGTTGAAATAGTTTTTTGAGATATGTTGCGCCTCGAAAAATAATCCCTTCCAGGTTTTCCTTGAACATTTTTTAAAAGAATAGTGTGAAAATAATTTACTGCTAGTTCATTTATCGTAAACAATTGCTCCTTTAATTCGGCCTTTTTTCTATCGGTATATGAATAGCTTTTTTGCGGCAAAGGAACATTATAACGTTCAGCCAAATCTTTGAGAGAGCTGGGAAAATCAAGATTGTGATATTCCATCCAAAAGGTAAAGATATCACCGCCCCTGCCACAACCGAAACAATGATATATTTGTTTATTCTGATTGACGGTAAAAGAAGGTGATTTCTCAGAATGAAAGGGGCAAAGGCCAATATAGTTTTGACCCCTCTTTTTCAGCTCAATATATTGCCCAATCACCTCAACAATATCTGCAGCCTTTTTTACCTCTTCTTTTGCCTCTGATGAATCCATGAGTTAACTACCTTAATTATGATGCCTCCCTATCTGCTTTGATTGTATCAGGATAAGCCGGTTTGAGCCAGGGCTAAATTAGTTAATATTTAAGGTTATCTTTTTTCTATAAACAACTAATTTTATTAAAGGAACAATTAAGAAAATATTCTTATAAGCGACATTGGCCATTTTTGGAAAGCGAGCCATGCAATGCTGATCATTAAAAATTTTAAACTTCCTGCTGAACATGCGGCAAGCAAGCATCCCAGTGAGACCTTTGCATAACCCTTATTGATCTAAAGACGATGGGCTTTTTTTCAGTTCCAAGGCTCCCGGGTTGGTCTTTTCAGCACCCTTCTCTCCGAGCGGGAGGCTCTACCTTCCGGGGCGGAGTCCCCTCCAGGACGGAGTCGAGCCGGAAGCCACCAGTCACTTCAAAAAAATCCATCGTCTTTTTGAGGATGGTGAAAATCGCCGGGTTTTTCAAAGGTCTCCCCAGTAAAACGGTGGGCATGTTTGAGATCTTTAGCTAAAATTTTTATAATGTAGCCAGGCATTTCATGATTCCCAAAATGGCCATTATGAATAAGATAATCGTTTTTACCAGAAT
>JAWOBA010000053.1:0-51620 GCA_046498285.1 Desulfatiglandales bacterium
TTTTTTTTGAGGATGATGTAAATTGCCAGGTTTTTCAAAAGTCTCAGATAATGGGATAAGACAGAGGGTCAGATACAGCTTTGAGTCAGTCTTTGATTTCCTGGGAGCCATAAAAAAAGTTGCACCAGGTTTGCGTAATACTATAAAATATATTATATACGGTAAATGGAACCTTGATTGTCAGCCAGATAAGCATCAGTAAGCACAGGATTGCAGCCAGAAGATTGCTATGGCGACCAAACAATGCCAGAATTAATGCTTTCTCGTTTGGATAAAGCATATAAAACTCTGCCTGACAGTCAACTGGGGAGCCAATAAAATCATATGTTGATTGAAAGGAGTGAATATCCGTCTCAACACTTTGGATTGTCATCTGAAGGCACTTTTATTCTAGCAGAAGCTAAGATTAAGGAAGCAAGCGTAGAAAGCCTTACTCATAAACAAAGGAAGGAAAAGTATCACCAGTTGTCTACTAAAGATGACCTTACTCTTTTCGACACGCAGGTTTCCATCAATGAAATGATCATTAAAGACATGAGAATAAGCCAAGTTATGAGACGAGAAACAGGCTCACAGCATTCGTTTGTTTGAAAAGGTTTTGAAAGGCCTATGCGCAAGTATAGCATGTTAGCAAGACTGAAATAATTGATTGATATGTCAAAGGCTCTCTCGAATGGAAGAATACCTATCGAAAATAAAAACTCAATCAGAAATGAAAGAGGCAGTAGAAAAGGCGAAACGTGAAGGCAAGAAAATAATTTTTACCAATGGCTGTTTTGATATCCTCCATCAGGGTCACGTACGCTATCTCTCTGAAGCCAAGGAGTTAGGAGATTACTTGATAGTTGGTTTAAACAGCGATCGCTCTGTGAGAGCAATTAAGGGAAATAATCGCCCTTTTATGACTGAGGAAGTTAGGGCAGAGTTGCTTGCTGCTCTCTGTTTTGTTGATGGGGTGGTTATTTTTAATGAAAAGGATCCTCTTGCTATTATCACCTATCTGCAGCCTCACATTTTAGTGAAAGGTGCAGATTGGGATGAAAATGATATTGTAGGGGCTGAATTCATTAAAAAAATGGGGGGTGAGGTTAAACGAATACCAGTTGTAAAAAATATTTCTACTTCCAGTATTATTCACCGAATTATTAATGGCAATTCAACCCAAAATCAGTAGTGCAAGATACCTTCCTTATTACCATAAGAGGTTTGATGTAATGTATGCGCCCATAGCTCAGCTGGACAGAGTAACGGACTACGAATCCGTAGGTCGCAGGTTCGAATCCTGCTGGGCGCACCAGTAATTTCAAGCACTTCGTACCATAATTATTATGAATACTCATATATCAACTTCAGTTTTTTCACCAGGATTGTTTTGAGACCATGTACACCGAATGTAATGAATTGCAGCGAATTATTGCATCGGAGACGGGGAAGAATATTAAAGAGATTGGAAACAAAAGAAGGTAAAGAGGGCAGTATGTCCTACGATTGAGAAATACGATGATGTATTTATTACAGTTAATAAGGACACTTTTTTATAAACATGAATGGACGGTCTAAATTTTCAATCAACTTATGAAATCACGGTGGCGATAGCCATGAATTTGGTGTAATGCATCAACTTGTGGGTGGGAATACTCGAAATTCAAGTAATTTTTTTACTCGATGCTGGTTTCGAACATGAATTCACGTTATGAGACCTTTGAAAAACCTGGTGATTTTCACCATCCTCAAAAAGACGATGGACTTTTTTGAAGTGACTGGTGGAAGGGTGCTGTCTTTTGGTAACGTATCAGTGGGGGGACCCGCAGGCCCCGATTTATCGGGGCAATGCGGAGGGGGCAAAACTCCCCCATGGATACGTTGCTGAAAAGACCAACCCGATAGCCCCGGAACTGAAAAAAAGCCCATCGTCTTTAGATGAACAGGGGTTATGCAAAGGTCTCGTTACATGGGGTAAGCAATCACAAAGATGATAGTCATTGTAGTGTGTTCAATATTTGCCAATTGCAGCCCTAAAGAATCATCATATTATCTGTATGAGAAGCAGCTTATCTTCTTCCACAAAAAAATGGCATTGAAAAGATATAAAAAGGATTAAATGGCCTAATGCTTTGAGGCCATGGCAGGCAACTATGAGGTCGAATGTTCGATTGTGAGAAGAGTAGCATGCTAAAATGAGAATTTACAAAGAACTAACATAGATTTCCCTTCATTATCGTTTCCCAGAGAAATGTTCACCCTTGTATTTTCTTTCAAATAATCTAAGAAGAGGTCTTTCTTATCCCGGTTATATTTATGGGCACTGCTGACCGCACTATAGATATTTCCTGAGTAAAAACCCAGCTCAAAAAATGTAATTATCCCACCAATAACATCCAGGTCATGATCAAAGGCCTCATAAGCAGCATAGATCATTGCACCATTCAAGAAAAATGATATAAGGGCATCTTTTTTTCTCTCGCAATACAAATGGCCTGCCCCAGGAACTACTGCAAGCAGTCCAGCGAGAGTGGGATTTTTTCTCTTGAGCGGTAGCTTTTTGTCGAGCTCAATTACCACGCTCCTGAGATCGTATTTATTTCTATTTTGATAAGAGATCTCTTGAAAGTACTGACGAGCCTTTTCCCATAAACCCATTTCTAGATATACCCAGCCACCTTCATAATAGGCTTCGTCCCTGATTTCTTGATTTGGGGCAATTGTTATCAAATTATTTATGCTTGTAAGTGCAGCATCATAGCGCTTGAGCAGCACATATGCCCTGCTTATGTTAAGGTATGATTTGAAGGTATACCCTGTATTTTCGTAGTCCTCAATAAGCTTGGTAAATGCTTTTATAGCTTCTATGTACTGTTCACCTTTAAGGAGTGAAAGGCCGATTTTGTATCTAGCGAGTTCAACTTTATCTGATAAGGGAAAAAAATAGATAAAGCGCTCATATTCTCCGATAGCCCTGTAATATTCGCCTTGTGTAAAGTAGTTTTCTGCAAACTGAAATTGGAGATCTGAGTTGATCACCATTTCTTCAGCAGCACATGACTGTGCAGGGTGTATTGTGCTTGTGAGGCTTCCTTTTGTTTTAATAACTTCTGTTTGTACAGGAGAAGAAAATAAAAAGAGAAAAAGGGATACACCAACAATTACCCATCCTGCCGGTTGTCTGCAGAGATTACGGTGCATGATACCACCAGAAATCATTATTTTCTAATGGATCATAATATTTGAATTTCCCATTTATGAAAACCCGAGGGGACAACCGTAACTCATCTCTGCCACACCGAAACAGGCGATCACATGTCATCATCCAACCGATAAAAAAACCATGTTTTTTAAAACACTGTAAGCTATACATTGAGCATGGCGGGTACATTGGGCAATCCTTACCATCGATTGGTGAAACATGCGTTCTATAAGCTCTAACCAGGAAACGCAGGGGGTTTGTCGTTTGATCTATTTTTTTCTGGGAAAGTTTTTGAGCATCATTGTTTTCCCAGGGACCTTTGAAATCAGAGGCATGTACCATTATGGCAAAAGTGAAAAAAAGTACCAAGAAAGGTATACCGACTAACTGAATTGATTTCATTGATTTCATGTAGCCACGTAACCGCCGATTGAGAGCTTTGCAAAACTCATATTTTCTTAAAGAGGGTGGACTTTTCTTCAGTTCCCTTCGGGTCGTAGACCGCTGGTCACTTCAGAAAACTTTACCCCTCAATTCGGAGTAAAAATAATGGTCAGGGTGTGCACTAAAGCTCTAATAAACTTCATAAAACTTCTAACAATACTATCTGTTATTTCTTTATATTCAAACTTATCTGTGTTTATCCTGTTGAATAGGATTCCCTGCAGGAAATTCACAGGGTAAATCTGTGGTTGAATAGTTATGATTTCATTACTGGATTGAGTTAATTGGTTAATGACAAAGGAAAAACTCAAGAAACAGAGCAACCTGAAAAATACACCTATTTCTGTGTTATTCTAAGAATTTCTTCTATGGTAGTAATCCCATTGAGCACCTTTAAAGCGCCATCCTGGCGAAGGGTCATCATTCCCTGATTAATGGCCTGTTTTTTTATGGTGTTGGAATCCGAAGTCTTTAATATTAGATTCTTAATGGAATCATCCAGTACCATGAGCTCAAAGATACCGGTTCTCCCCTTGTATCCTGTATTCAGACATCCCTGACAGCCCTTGTCTCTGTATATCTTTTTACCCGAACACATTTCCGGAGTTATGCCAATATTTTCCAGGGATTCTTTATCAGGTATATATTCCTCTTTACATTCAGTGCAAACATTTCTTACCAACCTTTGGGCAAGAATTCCAATCACTGAGGAGGTTACAAGAAAAGGCTCTATTCCCATATCAATGAGTCGTGTCACCGCGCTGGCGGAATCATTCGTATGAAGGGTAGAAAATACCAGATGACCGGTCAATGCAGCTTGAATCGCAACTTCTGCTGTTTCCAGATCCCTGATCTCACCTACGAGGATTACATCAGGGTCCTGGCGCACAATTGAGCGCAGGCCATTTGCAAAGGTAATGTTGATTTTGGGATTGACCTGAATTTGCCCGATCCCCTCTATCTGGTATTCAACAGGGTCTTCTATGGTTATAATATTGATGTTTGGTTTGTTGATCGTACTTAATGCGGCATAGAGAGTGGTGGTTTTTCCACTTCCAGTCGGCCCTGTAACCAGGATAATTCCATGGGAAGATTTGATAAGCTGATTAAATGTCTGTAGTTTCTGCTCAGACATACCGAGATCGGAAACACTTAGCAATACATTCGTCTTGTCAAGCAATCTAAGGACAACGCGTTCACCAAAGGCGGTGGGAATCGTAGATACGCGGATATCCACATTTTTATCACCTATTTTGATCTCAATCCTTCCATCCTGCGGAAGCCTCTTTTCTGCAATGTTCAGCCTGGCCATAATCTTTATTCTGGATATAAGTGTTGATTGGATATGTTTAGGGGGGGAAAGTATATCATAGAGAACCCCGTCTACCCTGTACCTCACTTTGATCCTGTTTTGATAGGGTTCGATGTGTATATCACTGGCCCTGGCCTTTACTGCCTGGGATAGCATTAAATTTACCAGTTTAATAACCGGTGCATCGCTGGTGTCGTCCAGGAGATCCCCTGTTTCCTCAATAGAAGATAGAATCATATCCCTGTCTTCCTCATGCATATCCTGAATGACCTGTTCAGCAGAATAGCTGGTCATATCATAGGCCAAATTTATAGCCGAAAGAATTGCAGAAGAAGGGGCAAGGACAGTTGCTATACCATTCCACCCAAGGATTACGTGTAAATCGTCAAGGGGTTGAAACAATGTAGGGTCATTAACCGCTATATAAATCTTGTCAGATTTGACCACCGGCACCATCTTATATTTTTTAAGGAACTGGATGGGTATACGCTGTGTAAAACTGGTGTCCATATTTTCTGTAGAGATGCTAGGCCATAAAGGCAGCCCAAATTGAATGCTACGCGCCTTTAATAGGTCACTTTCTCCTATTGCCCCTTTCTGAATAAGAATCTCTTCTATCCTTCCACCTTGTTCCCTTTGTATTGCAAGGGCCTGGGCAAATACGTCTTCTGAAAAGGAGCAAATCTCCTGCAATATCTCCCCGATTAATTTATATGCCATACCCGAGTGCCCTCATCTAAGAGTTGCGCCCTGACCTTTGAGTGCCGGCTTTTTATACATTTTTACGGCCCCTCCCCTGATTTTATCTATCCCCTCTTTCTTCTCATTATAAATCTTTTTTGCCTCGATAGGATTCTCAATAATATGCGGTGTCAGAAAAATGAAGAGGTTGGTTTTATTCCGGGATTTTGATTGAGATTTAAAAAGCAGACCCAGGCCTGGAATATCCCCAAGACACGGTACCTGATAAGCTCCCTGTTCTGTACTCTCTCCAATGATCCCACCAATAACGACGGTGTTCTCATCTTTTATGATAACAGTGGTTTCTGCAGATCGCTTAAGGGTAGTTGGTCTGTATTCCTCAGACCCTTTTTTTAATGTTACATTCTCTTGAAAGATCTTGAGTCTTACAAACCTCTCCTGATTAATTTGGGGGGTAATTTTGAGTGTTACGCCCACATCCTTGTATTCATAAGTGGTATAGTCGATATCAGATGCTGAGGTCTCCTGCCTGGTGATATATGGAACATTTTGTCCTACTGTAATCTCTGCCGCCTCGTTGTCTGTTGTCAGGATTTGAGGGGTTGAAAGTATATTTACATCGGAATCTTTTTGATATGCCTGCAAGATGGCAGCGATATTCGGAAAAACCACATCCCCAATTGTAATTGCCTCTCCGACAACTCCCAGAGAAAAACCGGAAGGCAGAGCCCCTTCTGACAGTCCTTTAATACCGCTGTAGTCACCAGCTCCACCTGCACCGCCTGATCCACTAAAAGCACCTCCTTCTCTTCCTTGATAGGTAAAATCCTCCATCCCCAACCATTCCACTCCAAGCCTGAATTCTTTATCCATATTAACTTCCATGATCAGTGCTTCGATATAGACCATGCTCCTGGGGATATCAAGTTTCTTGATGATATCTTCGATGACAAGGTAGTCGTGTTTTTTTGCATTAATTACCAGGGCATTGGTGGCCTTATCCGCCACGATCTGCACTTCTTTGGAAATAACAGGGGTCTTGCCTTTTGCTTCCTGCGTTTTCTCTTCAGACGGGATTGCTGCTAAGACCTTGACAAGATCCTCAGCATTTGCATTCTGGAGGTAATACACATGAATATCCCCTTCCCCTCGCGGGACTTCTTTGTCCAATAGCTTAACAAGCTTTGTAATTCGCAAGGTATCATCCTCTGTAGCCAGTATTATTAAAGAATTGGTCCTCTCATCAGGCATAATCCTGCAAACAGGGGCTATAGGCGCACCTCCTTTGACACCGCTAACTGCCTTTTCAAAAATATTGGCTAATGGCTGTGATAAATGGGATGCTGTTGCATGTTCAAGTGGAATCACTGATATCTCTTCACCAATGCCTTTTATATCAATAGCTTCTACTATTTTGAGGAGGCGTTTGATATTTGAAAGCACATCAGTAACAATCAACATGCGTGTAGGAGGGTAGGAGGCAATCAGGCTGCTCTTGGATATTAATGCGCTAAAAAGCTTGCTAAGTTCATCGGGATTGGCATATTCAAGAGGAATTAACTGTGTCACCACCTTGTCTTCAGGGACAATAGCCTCCTCTCGGAGTCTGGTTTCAACATTTTTAGACCTTGCGTGGAGAGCCGGCACAATCTTGATAATACTTCCTGCCTGAACAGTTGTAAATCCATGGACATCCAGCACAGATTCAAAAACTTTGTAGGCCTCTTCTATTGATATCTTGGTAGGAGAAGCAATCGTTACCTTGCCTCTCACTGTTTTATCTACGACAAAATTCTTACCTGTCAATTCGCTGATAAACTTGATGAAAAGCACAATATCTACATTGTCAAAGTCAATGGTAACATAACGGCTGTTCGGCTCCTGTGCTGCAGGGGTTGTCTTTTTCTGGGTTATCTCTTTTTTCGCTGGTTCCTGTACCTGGAGTTTTGGGGTCTTTTTTTCCGGAGCAGGCATCACCGGCGCACTCTTTTTAGCAGGCTGTGCAGGTTTAGGGCTAACAGATATCACATCATCCTCACCTGCGAGCCTTGCTCCTTGGGCTAGAGAATTACTTGTCAAGATTAATAATCCTACGGCTAAAGAATACAAGATAGATTTTATTTCTATGGTCAATTTCATGTTCATTTATCTTCTGTGTTTATCACTCAATTTGCTTTACAATGTGGGAGTCATGGTTTATGTCCCATTACTCCATTATTGCTTTCCTGTTATTTTTTCAAATTCAGATAAACCTTTAAGGTTCTGAAGGTCTTTGTCTTTCCGAGCCCATTCCGTTACCGATTTATCTAAGGAAAGTGCTTTCTCGAGATTGTCCAGACTTTGCCTCACATCACCTTTAATGGCGTAAAGACATGCCAGATTGTAGTATGGGTCTGCATACTCTGGTTTTAATCGAATAGCAGTTTCCAGGCTATCGGCGGCCTTTGAATAATTGCGTTCTTGAATATAGATCACCCCTAAGTTATTCAATATACCTGCATTGCCTGGCTGAGTCCTCAGTGCTTGTTCATAAAGCCTCTGTGCTTCCCCCAAACGGCCTACTTTTTGAAGCTCTCTTGCCTGATCAAAAAGTTCCCCTCCATCTGAAGAGGTCTCTGCCTTGTAACGTTCTAAAGTGTTTTGATTCTTAGAGGGTGATGGTGTTACTTTATCATGAGAATCTAACCATGAATAGACTGCAAAGGCAAGCAGAATGACAAAAAAGGAAATCAACCACGCAGTTTTTGCAGAATGAACAGGTAGCTTTTCTCTAGGGCCCGAAACGATTGTTTTATATTTTGGGAATCTGGCATCTTTCTCTTTTTGTGCCTTTAATAGTGCCTTATGAATGTAACTCATGTCTTTTGTAAATGTGCTATGATTGTTGGGTGTATTTTCTTTTTGGTATTTAAGATATGTTTTGTAGTTATGGTGTTTTCTAGTTTTGAAGCGAGTAAGCAATCAAATGGTCCTATTTCTGAGCTGAATTTTCAGCTTGCTCATGGATATTGTTATATCCTTTCTTTATACGTGCCCCTGCAAACAATGGAGTTAGCAAATCTTTAGATGTTTATGTTTTCGAACTAATCACCTCATCATATACTCTCCTTTATCCCCACCAACTATTTTTTATTTAGGCCTCATGTTTCGTATCCTCTGATTTCTTCCAACTCGCCTTTTCTCTTTGAGCGACACGGGCATCAGGAATATCCATTAAGGGTATAATTTGTTTCATCGCTTTAGCGGCCTCCGAATAATCCCTAAAGAACAAAATGTGAAGCCTTATCTAATCCCTTCCTTTGACCGCAGCTCTGGGACGCATATACTGTAACATGTGTCCGAGTGCAATTTCGGGAGAAGTGGCATTCTGTAAAGTTTTAGGATAAAGCATATATATAATCAGGGCATTCTGATCTAATTTGCACACATTCTCAAATGAAATCCACATGCACTACAAATGTTAGTTCAATGTCTTCAGGTAATATTTTATAAGAGGAATCCTCTGCTCCTTTCATCCAGTTAGCTTAGTCGTATTAAGTGTGAAGGAGACCAAGCAGTTTTAACGGATTATTGTACATGTCGAAAAGCTCCAAAACCTGAACATGGCAATCATCCTGTGAAACTATCTAATGACCTCCTTCCTTATTCACTTGATAAAACAAGGCCATAGTCTGTTTACCGATAATCCCATCAGATTTAAGCCCTAAACGAGACTGAAACTTTACTACATTTTTAAATGTTGAATTATCATATTTACCTGTAATTTTAACTGGGTATCCTATCTCTCTTAGTATATTCTGTATCCTCAATATATCTGGCCCATTCATTCCCTTCACCAAATTACCCCTCGTATTCTCCCAGGGATATATCCAGGAAACCTTTTCACCCCAGTGACTTTTAAGGAAATTCTTGGTAATATGCCTATCCTCGCCTTCTGCATCTACTGCAATAGCACCGTTGGTTGTTACTTTACGGATAAGAAGATATTGAGGTGATAAGATTAGATTGGCAGTTATATCATTTAATAATGATTGCTGAGATTGTGAGGGGCTGGAATGAGTTATAAGTACCTGAAACGGCTTTTTAAACATCGTATGGTTTTCGAAATTTGTATGAAATGAAAACAAAGTTACTTGAATTTCATCTGAAGCAGGATTATCAGTAGGTATTGTTTTATTAAAAAGCCTGAAGAGTTCAGCACGGCTTGCTTGTGCATCAAGGAACAAACTGGTTTCTTTTTTGGTAATGTCGAGAGAACGTTTATTCGTGCTTTTTGGTGAAGGGACAGAAGCATTTTTCTTAGATGAAAAGGTTTCTGATATATAGGCTCTATAGGTCCATCCAGAGAAGCATAAGAGAATGATCAGTACAAGAGGCAAGAGCGTGAATAAGATTTTCTTTTTCATAAACCGATCCCATGAATTCAGCTTAGGAGAAAGTTTCCCCCGGATATCTTCAATTGCTTCACTGATCGTTTCTTTAGATATGGTGAATGTATCTTCGGCATAAGCCACAAGCATTGCTCGGTCACAAGCAGCATTGATCCTCCTAGGATTTCCGTGAGAGTAACGATAGATCTCCTTAAAGGCAGAGCTTGTAAACCGTACATTTCCCTTCCCTCCTGCTACCACCAATCGGTGCTCTACATAACCCTGAACATCCACAGGAGCTAATGGTTTTAGTTCATAACGAACTATGATTCTTTCATTAAGTTGCCTCAATGAGGGAGAGATTAACAAGTCGTTTAATTCAGGCTGGCCGAATAAAACTATCTGAATGAGCTTCTCTTTCTCTGTTTCCAAATTTGAAAGCATTCTTACCTGTTCAAGAACAGCATGGGAGAGGTTTTGAGCTTCGTCTATTAGAAGAACTGCATTGCCGCCCCCTCTAAAGGTTTCAAGGAGAAAATCATTGAGTCTGTCAATATATTCCTTTTTTGTTCTCCCTGCAGAATCCATGCTAATACCAAACTCTTGATTGATTATTTTTAGGAGTTCTTTTTCGGTTATAAACGAGTTGAATATTAGCGCAGTTTTTATGGATTGATCCAGCTTATCTAGGAGAGCCCGGCATAGGGTGGTTTTGCCTGTACCGATACCCCCAGTAATAGAAATAAAACCTTTTCGTTCATTAATTCCATACAGGAGATGATCAAGTGCATCCCTGTGCTGAGGACTCAGAAAAAGGTATCGAGGATCCGGTGTTAGGTTGAACGGATTCTCTTTGAAACCAAAACAGGATGTATACATAGGAAAGATAAAGGGATTTAAAGGTAAAAGTTTTTAAAGTGAGATAAATCTATCTAATCCTCACCCCTTACCTGAACGTGTAATTTATTATTTTTTGTTCATTATTTCTCATTAACCGCAATGCTACCTCAGATCCAAGTTGAAATTTTTTGTATACCTCTAGCACGTCTTCAGGGCTCTGGATAATTCTGTCATCAATTCCTTGTACTACATCACCATTCTTTAACCCCAGCTCTGCAAAAAGAGATTCAGACTGTATATCAGTAACCAACAAACCATCTGCCTTACCATCTCTGAAATAAGGCCTTACTCTCACCTGAGATAAGAGTTCATGAATGTTGTTCATTGATTCCTGTACAGACGAACGGCTTATCACTTTTGTAGTACCTTCGTTTGTTATCTCTGGGATAGGGACTTCCTCTTCTCCTCCTAAAGCAGAACCCTCTTTAATGTTCAAAATTTCATCCTTCCCCTTAATCCTTAGTATTATCTTACCTCTCAGAATTTTCCTGACAATAGCACCCTGAACACTGTCACCCACCCTGTAAAGTGCTTGCTTTTTCTTATCAATTTCTTCTATGACAGCAAAGGCATTCTTTCTATTGCCTGAAACGGTGCCCAAAAGCGCTAACTTTAAGGAAGTAGGCTGCAAATTTTCAATCTCTTCTGTCTGTATCTCTTCAGAGGTCTCTTCTCCGGAGCCAAAGATATTTCGTTTCGTAATTGCCTTGTAGGAATTAACAGTGAGTTTACTGTGACTTTCAGCATTCGATAAATTATATGCTATGGTTCCCTGAGTATTGACAGTTGTAAGCTGTGCCCTGATGAGGATGTAGAAGACTTCTACGCATAAAAAGATTATTATGGTTAAGGCTAAAAGATTAAAGATTATCTGGTAATATTTTGTCATGGCAATATTTACGTGAGCCTAACTTTGGGTTCTTCAATGGTCCCGTAGATAATAAAAGGGAGAGCTCCTTCTTTCATCCTTTGTTTAAAAAAGCTCATCGTATTGGAGATATCTTTCATGTCCTTGAAAAATGATGCATATGGCTCTATCGTTCCTTTCAAATTAAGGGTGCTTTTGGTGAATTCATTTTTGAGTCTTATGGTTCCTGATAATGTGCTTTTCAGGAGCGGCCCTTTTAATTCAACATGCTTAAGATTTATTGTTTGCTTTTTGAGTGCCATATTGCTCTTAATTTCATCAAATTCGATGGACTCGATGCCCAAAACAGGTACCAATAGTGCAATCTTGCCTTCAGCCAATGTTACGTGAGCCTCCCCGGTGCCACCAATCAGGTTTTTGTGTTCACCTTTATAGAAAATAATTGCAGAAAGGATTCCATCAATCTCCCTTCCAATGAAATCTTTTAGATGCTCATGTTCAGCAATGTGAATATCCCTCAGTTCAATTTCTGTATCGAAAGGGGTTTTCGTACTACTTTTAAAATATACACAACCCGTTATATCACCCCCATAGGACAGGCACTTAAAACAATATTTACTTATCTCTTTGAAAAAGGACCATGGGCTTGATTTTATATTAAGGATGTCAGATCTGAAAAGCTTTCTGGAAGGCTTTCCTTTGAGAAAAAGCTCTGAGTTCACTAATTTGATTCCAAAAGGAAGCAAGGGTTTAACCTGGTCAATCGAAAGGGTGACTGAATTATTTAAATTATTTGCGGTTGTCTGTAGATAATCTCTGAGGGCATCGGAAGGGAAACGATAGTACAAAAAACCAACTGTTATAATAATACAGAAAAGAATGTAGCCAAACCATTTCTTATTCTTTGCGATAAAATTTCTCATAACGTATCGATCATTCATCATGTTACTGCTTGCTTTTGCTAATCGTTCACCAGCAACAGCAAATTCATCAATTCATGCTTTATCAATTAACACTCTCTTGAAAGGTCAATACCTGTAAAATGGCATCTAACCTACCGGATTTGTTTTTGTTTTCCTCAATTGAAATTCGTTTGATGATTACTAAATTGTCATATGATTCAATCCTGTAAAGGTAGCCGATTAATTGGCTCAGTGTAATCTCCTCCAATTTCATCTCAACTAGGGATTCTGTAAACGAGTCAACTCCAGTCGAAACGGAAGGTTTCATATACTTGATATATGCCTTGACGCCAGCATCGCCTGCTTTGCTTTCAAGAAATGAAAAAAGTGTAAATTCCTTGTGTCGCTTAGCAATGACCTGCTTTATCCCCTGAGAGGATTCTCGATATCTATTATACTCAGAGCTCAACATGACCATCTCTTTTAGACCGTGTTCCTTTGCGCTGACGCCCCTCTGAACTCTCCTCTTTGCTTCAAAGAAGGGAAAAATCAAAAACTGAAATAGACAAAAAACCCCTATAAATACTGCTGCCGCCGATAAAAAGTATTTTTCACGCCTTGCAAGTTTCATGTTCCAGATTCTTTGTATTTGTTAAGTTTCTTGTGTTTGTTGAGTCTATTTTGCCCGTTTCAGTTTTATTTCAAACTGCACTCGTTTGCTGGATCGCTCAAGATTGGCAGAACTTATGGTAACCGCACTAAAATACTTTGATGGCTCCAGCTCTTTCTTAATAATATTTACCGTATTAAAGGTATCAGTTTCTCCTTTCATTATTACGGTTTCTATGTCAACCGTCATCCTCATTACCTTCACATCTAGCGATTCAGGGACTCTAAGAGAAATATCCCGCAACAGGTCAATGACCTTACTTCCTCCACCAATGCTAGGAAAAGAAAAAGCTGACCTCTTGATTTGAGTTATTTTTACCTTCATCTGCTGTAAAGGATCCACAATCCTTGCCACATCAGGAAGCGTCTGCTTGAATATTTCTTCAATCTGTTTATCGAGAATCCTGTAGCGCTCCTTTAAGAAATAATAATCTCCAGTGAAATATGTGGCTAAAAGGGATATAATAACAAGTAAAAAAACAGCCACCCTTCGAAACTCTCTCTTAAGTTTTGTATCCCTTCTTTTAAGTTCAAATCCATCTTTCCTGAAATTAAAACCTAGGCCTTGCTTATTGCCTCGAAGGGCAAGTGTTAAGGCGCTATCCATTGTAGCAGAATTCCAGGAGTGAACTATATTTTCGTCCACGTGAATACTTGGATCATCACTTGTCACATTAATTTCTTCAACGGGAATATCAATGAATCGTTCTATCAGGCCAACCGTATGTGGATAAAGACTTCCTATTCCAGTGACAAAAATCTTTTCTGGTTTGGCTTCTATGTCATTCTGATACTCAAATGCACGGAGTGTGTTTTGAATATTTCTACACAATGACTCGAAACAGGATGTAATCGGCTTACCTGCCTGACCTTGTAACTTGTTACCATTTGGAGCATTTGGCATAGCTTCATCTACAAGGCCATCACAAAAAGGAAGGCTTCTGATTAAGCTTATACGTTTTTTGAGATAAAGGATCATTGTGTTTCTCTTCTGACCTACATCTAAAAAAATCCCGTCATCAGGTGTTTCTGTATGCCTCAATAACCACGAGACTATAGGTACCCCTTGTATATCCAATATTTCGGGGTTGACTCCATAGCTCTGTAAAAAAGTAAGATATTCAGAGATATACTCACGCCCTACTGAGGCAGCAAGAATATCACTTTGATCTGACTGATCAATGAAGGCAAAATCAACTACCAAATCTTCGACGGGAAAAGGCACCATAGTCTCAATTTCATAGGCTATTGTCTGCCTAATCTTTTTTGTGCTCCTAAAAGGCATCTGAAAATTCCGATATGATATCTTTTCGCTGGGAAGTGTGCTAATGAAGGTATCAGCTTTAAGATCCACTTGTTCACGCAGCGCCTTAAATGCCTCATCCAAATCTTTACCATCTGCCATCATAACACTGGCACATCCTGTGATATGATAGCCTCTCAGTCCTCTCTTAACCTGAACTGCCGCAATTGAATCATCATGTATGTCGATCCCGAGAATTTTTCTAGGCATTGTTAGCTTACACCACTTTCCAGGATAAGATTTTAGGTGTTTTTTCTTTTCTTTCCACTATGGCCTCGATCTTTTTACTCATTGAACCTTTGAAACCTTCTGATGTGATCTTAAAGTAGCTGCTTGAGGTAGTAAGTAAGCTGTCTGGAATACTCACATCAGCCATCCCTGGAACATTCTTATACCATGTCAAATCTGACAGGTCATTATCTTCGTTCTTACGGTATGCGATCATATCCTCAGCCCTCTCTTCATCGATATCATCTGAAAGGGACTGTAATATTAACCGATCTGCAGTATTGATATTGATTTTTCCATTACCATGAGTGCTCAGGTATTGAGATATGCCTGGTTTTTCATCGGAACCGTAAAATAATTCCTTGGTGATGCCACGGATAAATAGCAATTCCTCTAAAAACTCAATAGGAGTATTTTTACATGGATAGGCATTTTCTAATGTCCGATAATAGGCATCTTCCGCACCAAACCGGGTAGTCTCACTGTCTGTGTCTATCCAGTCCTTTATAGCATCTATTATATTTTCTACCTCGTCAGGATCAAGGCCAAATTCAGCGCACTCCAGAAATCGCATTAAGAGATCCTTTTGGGTGCTATTATAGTTTCCATCTTTGTCAACCAATTGATTAAGCTGAATCTTTCCCGAAAGGTCTGTAATATCAAGGATAAATCGGCCCTCCTCAAACAGGGATGAAGAATTTTCAGAAAATACCTTTGCATGTGCCCAATCTTCATGCAGTGTATCCACCTTCCCTGAAAAGGAATCTTTATGCAGAACGGCAAGAGCGCTATCGAATCCTGACCGTGCTACACAGCCGAGTTTTATGCCATCCCGAAGATTCATGGCTGCCTGCAGGTTAGACCGCATTGATGTATTGAACTGGAGTGTCAATGCAACTATCAGGCTTATAAGTAAAATTGTCAGGATGAGGGCCATGCCTTGGTCATCTCGAATAAGTTTTATCACCACTATTCCTTCTTTATTGGAAGTGAGGTACTTGTCATGAATCTAAGAGGTACCTCAGGGCTTAGGGGGTTTACAAATTCCAATACAATAGAAACCATTCTCGGTATAGTATCTTTATGCTCATCTGAGGCAGAATCCCAACTCTCAAAAGCTTCATCTCTTTCCTTGTAATAGGTAAAATCAGCTGATATTAATCCCTGACAAAGCACCATTCCGTCAGCATCAGAGTCTTCCCTGAGAGGAAATCTGTCCTCAAACATCGGCCTATCGCTGCGGTAAAGAATAAAATCATCTCCCTCTTCATTTTCTTTGACATAATAACCAATTTCGGTTTTTCCAGTATCTTTATCCTGCCCACTCAGATTAATGTATGCTCTGGAAATAAATCGGAGAGTATCAGCACACCTACCTTTTATTTCTTGATCTTTACCCAGAAATTGAAAAGATTGTACAGACTCCTCTTCTGAATGAATGGTTCCTCTCTTTTCAGGTATATACGTGGATTCCAGATCTTCAAGCATCCTTTCCATGGCAATCCTGGCCATCCTGTAGATTTCAGCCTGTGATTCAGTCTCATCTACAACTCGAAAGGTCCCTGTGTAGGAGGTATAGATTATTGTGATAACCACTGCAAAAATGAATATCGCTATTAAGATCTCTGCCAGGGTAAAACCTGAATTCTCTATGGAGTACTGGAATACGAAATGGCTGGAACATCTCTTTTTCTTTGCACGTTTCCCATCAAAAATCCTATTCCCTGTATGTATTTTCAACATCTTCAATTTCCGCCATAATTATTTATGGTTCTAAAAATTGATTTATTCTATTCCAGGCGCAAACCGATAGAGCCTGAGATTGTATTGATACTGGCTATTTTCGCCATAAAAGAGGCTCAGATCAATCCGTTTGAGATAGCCCAAGATCTCATATACATCAACGAATGAAACATCACTCACTGTCAGATGCCAGTGATAATTGGGAAAGCCCTCTCCAAAATCACCAGAATCTGAGGCTAAATTCTCCAGACCCATTGCCTCAATTTCAGCCATCTTACTCTGGGCAAGAAGAGCAGCAGTTGTACTAAATTTGGCCTCATTGGCAAGAGAGAGGCTTTGAGACTGTGATCCAAAAACAGTCACCAAGGTAATTGCGATAATAGAAATGGCAATCATTACTTCAAGGAGGGTAAAACCTGGATTCCTTTTGGAGTAATCGTCTGCCCGCCATCCGGGAGGAGGACCAGCTTGCGGGGTGAGTGAGTCACGCGGCTCCAGATGAAGCGAACGGGAGTATTGCTCTTGCCTTGCATTGTTCCCGCCTTCCAGCAATCCATACTTCCAACAAGCCATCTTATATGGTCCCAATATCTACGTATTTATCGTAGCTCTCTATTTTTGCAAGAAAGGGATGTAATACGAGACTAAATTCCCTGCCATCCTCTGCCCCAAGATGGATAACTGTCTGTTCAACATACCCCTTTTTGTTAAACTTAATAGCTACCTCTCCTTCTACTGTCTTTCCATTGCTTTTTGTCCAAACATCCAGAATCCGGACATCCACGGGCAAATGGAATGCCTTTTCCTGGGCCATCTCGCGTTCTTTTTCAGTTATGGCATCAAAGTCAATCCAAAGTTGGTTTGATCCGATATCAACATGAAGACGGTAGATTTTTTGTTCCCGGATTGCCTCGTTTCTCAAATTCTTGACAAGGCCAATAATCCTCCGTGTCGCAGACTTGAGGTTATCTGTTATAAGGGAATATCGAAACCTGGGGATACTCACAGCAAGCATCACACCAATCAAGAAAACAACTACGGTTAGTTCGATGAGGGTATAGCCTTTTGTGGTATTTATTTGGTTCACGGGCTTTATTGATCTTGTTGTGTTTCTTAATCCTATGTCACAAAAAATTCCATTATGGTCATATGTGAAACCATGCTAACAACTCATAAATTACTACAGTATCGGTTTGTTAACGCAACAAACCCAAGAGACACAAAAAATATTTCACGAAGGAAATAAACTATTCCAGTTCCCAGTTGTTAATATCCCTATCCTTGCCCTCACCACCGTTTTCCCCGTCCGCACCATACGATAGAAGGTCAAAATCACCGTGAATCCCAGGACAAAGATAAACATATTCGTTATCCCACGGATCCTTGGGAACCTTTCCTTTTTCCAGGTATCCTCCTTCTCTCCAGCCCTTGGCAAGTTGGCCCGTTGATGGCGCCTCTACAAGGGCCTGCAGCCCCTGTTCAGTGGTAGGATAAGAGCCATTATCCAGTTTGTAAAGTTTTAGTGCGGTCTCTATGCTCTCAATCTGAATCCGGGCCTTGGTACGACGAGCCTCTTCTGGCCTTCCCATTATTCGTGGAATGATGAGTCCAGCCAAAATGCCAAGAATAACCATAACCACCATAATTTCTATCAAGGTAAATCCATTTTGATCACCATATCTATACCTTACCATAATGCCTCCAATTCAGGTCTTTCAGCCTATCATCCGGTTCATTTCAAAAATGGGGAGCAATATAGAAATAACAACAAATCCGACAATCAAACCCATGAATAAAATCATAGCTGGCTCGAGCATTGAGGTCAATGCTATTATGCGCGATTCTATCTCTCTTTCATGAGTATCTGCAATCTTATCTAGCATGGCTTCCAATTGCCCGCTTTGCTCACCTACAGATATCATTTGCACAACCATGGGGGGGACCCATTGGCTTTGCGAAAGAGAACCGGCCAAACTTTTGCCACCCCTAATCTCATTTTCAGCCTTATCAATTGCCTCGGCAATTAGAACATTATTAACTATATTTCGTGCTATAAGCAGGGAAGATAAAAGAGATACACCGCTTTTGAGAAGGCTCCCCAGTGTCCTTCCAAATCGGGCGAGGGCGATTTGTTGGTTCATGGGGCCAAGAATAGGAATACGAAGTTTGAGTTTATCCCACATATAATGGACAGATGGACTTTTTTTGCTATATTTTATTCCTATAATACCGCTAAACAGAACCAATACGATAACCCACCAGAAAGAGAGTAAAAAATTACTTACATTGATAAGCACCATAGTAGGCAGAGGAAGTGTGTGATGCATCTCTGTGAAAATTTTTGTAATATTAGGCACAATAAAGGTTATAAGAAAAAATAGGACACCGATCCCAATTAATGACATAAAGACCGGATAAGCAAGGGCTGCTTGAAAGCGTCCTCTCAATGTTTGTTGATGTTCGCCAAATTCTGCCAGATTAGCTAAAACCACATCAAGAGATCCTGATGCCTCCCCAGAGCGAACCATGTTGATGTAAAAGTTTGAAAATATTTTTGGATGTTGAGATAGAGAGAAGGCCAAACTGTTGCCTTGATTTACGGATTCCTTTACCTGGGCAATAATTTTTTGAAGAAGCGGGTTGGATTTCTGGGATATGAGCGAATCCAGAGACATAACAAGTGGAACCCCCGCACTTAATAAAGTAGCAAGTTGGCGGGTTACAGCATAAACTTCTCCAGGTTTAACACGTTGGAACAAGGCAAAGAAAGAAAAACTACCAGAGACCCCGCCCTTGGGCCGGGAAACTGTCTCTTTTACCTCAACCGGAAAGAGGCCTGAGGCCCTGAGTTTCTGGCGGACTGCCACTGCGCTGTCTGCATCAAGAATACCCTTGAGGGTTTTTCCAGAGCTGTCAAGTCCTGCATATTCATAAACCGGCATAATGTAAAACCATATATAGTTTAACTTAATGTGGAAAATCTTCAACCATAGATATTGCTGGCGGAAAAACCTGAGTCATTAGCTGAATTGGCAGTGAATAACAAATCACAACATGGTTTGGATTCTTTTTTGTAAGTATAGCATATCTATGCGAAAAAACATTATTTTTTATGTCAAACTCTGGCAACAAAGTCCAGGGTAAAATCAATACACAAGGCACGGCTATGTGTTTGATTCCAATCTAAATCTCTTCCTTTCGGGTAAGCTGTTATTCCCTTCCCACCTTCACCACAAATGATCTCCAATCCAAATTGTGAACCTACCCGACTGATGTTATGAACTAAGGTTACCAATCTCATAGCACCGGTTGCAGGGATGGGTAACCAAAAAAATCCAGATCCGTTCACATTATGAGACCTTTGAAAAACCCGGCGATTTTCACCATCCCCAAAAAGACAATGGACTTTTTTATAGTGACTGGTGGCTTCCGGCTCGTAGAGCCTCCCGCTCGGAGAGAAGGGTGCTGTCTTTTCGTAACGTATCAGTGGGGGAACCCACAGGCCCCGGTTTATCGGGGCAATGCTGATAGAGCACAACTCCCCCATGGATACGTTGCTGAAAAGACCAGCCCGGGAGCCTTGGAACTGAAAAAAACCCATCGTCTTTAGATCAATAGGGGTTATGCAAAGGTTTCATTATAATGAGAGCTTTGCATTTGTTTACTTCGAATAGAGAGGGTAGACTTTTATGAGGTGACTGGTGGCCTCAGGCCCGGAGGGAACTGAAGAAGTGTCGGCCCTCTTTAGGAAAATATGAGTTTTGCAAAACTCTCATCAATAATTTGCGTATACGCTTCCTGTTTTCTACATATCATGCTGGCATCAGCCAATGCCTTTACATCAAATGAATGTTTGATCTCACCGATGTCTACATGGTCTATAGTAATATCAATCTTTGTAAACGCTTTATGTTCAGAGGCAGTTCTGTAAAATCGGTTGGTATCTTTCCGGATTTCGAACCGAATTCTTCCTCCCTTTTATTATCACAATTAGTGACATTGAACAATACCTGGAGGGAAGATAACAATGGTTCGAGTGCTTAGGAAAGCAAGATATCACAGAGTTATAGTTTCCAGAATAATATAAGTAATCTTTATGGATTGGTCCTAGCTTTATCGCCTCATTTTTTGGATATTATTTCTCCATCAAGAGGGGATTGTTAATAAAATAACGATCCCTACCGGTAAATCCATGGAGGTCTGGGGAAATGCAAGAAAAATACATGAGCGAAGCTCCGCCTAAAAACGCCACTATGAGAAAATAATCCTGTAGGTGGCAAATAGCCAATGTATGCTCTGAGCTTCGTGTGAAGAGGTATGGGTATCTCTTTTCAGCAAATGATCTCCGCACTTTGCTTCAAGGTTATACAAAAAAGACATCTCCGTGTTCTTTTAGGAGCTTGACATGAACAGTAAGATATTACTTGTGACATATCAACCTAGCAGGGAATTGTGTAATAGAGGCCAGCGGAAAAGATTGCACTATAAATGAAATGGTTTTAGCCTAGGGGTATGGCCTCGTACCTTTTAACGATTCGGAATATATGCACGTAAGAAGCCTATCAACGACTGCAGCATGCCCTTATTAATAGACAGGGAGATCAAAAAAGCTGGGCGGATGTCAGCCGCAATAGGCGAAGTAAGAAATGATTAGTAAACATTTATGTCTTTTTCTTTTCAATCCTTCTTTTCTCCTCATCCCTTACCTCTCTCCTTAAGAGCTTTCCTACCTTGGATTTTGGAAGCATATCCCTGAATTCTATATATTGAGGGACCTTATAAGCAGCCAGTCTTTCACTGCACCATTTAGTCAACTCGGATCCACCCACTCCCCGTGCGTCCTCTTTGAGCACTACGATTGCCTTGATCCTTTCTCCAACCTTAGGATCTGGTATCCCGATAACACAGGCACCAATGACAGTGGGATGCCCCTGAAGTACTGTTTCTACCTCCGATGCAGATACTCGGTAGGCCTTGTGTTTAATGATATCTGCTGACCGCTCTACATATACCAATTGTCCATCGGTATCCTGAAACACAAAATCACTCATCCGGTAAAAGATCTTCCCATTGATCTCAACGTATGATTTCTCGGTCTCCTCGGGCTTATTCCAGTATTCTTTAACCGTATATGGGGAAGTAACCATGAGCTCCCCGTTTTCACCAAGGGGTAAGGGTTTGAGCGTATCCGGATCTGCAATAAGGCATTCCCTGCTTTTTAAAGGGACTCCAATGGTGTTTGCTTTGGGATCTTTCTCAATTCTACTATAGGTTACATGGCCGGCCTCAGTGGAGCCATAAACTTGATAGATAGGAATATGAAATTTTTCCTTCCATCGGTTAAAGACTTCGACAGCCAGCATATCACCTCCACAGTAGCAATATTTCAAAGAATCCAAGTTATAGCGATCCAGCCTATCATTCTCCAGGATCATCCGGTAAAGTGCCGGCACACCTAAAAGCCAGCGGGCCCCATGCCGTTGGATAGTTTCCAGTATGGCATCGACCTGCGGTACAGGCATCAGCAGCGTGGCATTACCCTTATTGAGCCCAATTGCCATGAACAGGCCGAGGGCCATAATGTGAAAAAGTGGATTCACTGCAATATAGACATCTTCCCCCTCCTTAAGATGAGCACCTGCTACGTCTTCCGTTACATCATTGACATAGGAGGTCATACCGATGTGATTGCCTGGTACACCCTTTGGGAAACCTGTGGTCCCTCCAGTATAAAGAATATAGGAGAGATCATTCCAAGGGTCCAGATCTACCTGTGATTTTAAGGGCGCATGTTTCAAAAGAGACCTGAAGGAATAAACTTCTCTGTCTCGGTCCACTTTGCCGTGGGGGATCTTGTCAAATAGGATACCCAGATACCTCTTCCAAAAAGGAAGAAGATCGACCAGATTGGTGACAATCGCCCGCTTGAGCTTTGTGGCCGCAAAAGCCTCCTTGACATAGCAAAAGTTTGTATCCAGGCAAATAATTGTTTCAGTACCTGAATCCTTGATCATATATTCGATTTCAAAAGAGGTATAGATGGGGGAGACTGGTACAATAACTGCACCAATCTTCTGGATACCAAGAAAGGCAATAACCCACTGGATACAGTTAGAGATATATATCATGGTTCGGTCACCCTTCTTGATACCCATGTCAACGAGGGAACCAGCAAAGCGTTCACTTAATTCCTTCAGATGTGAGTATGAAAATCGCTCTCCCAAATAGAGGACTGCGGTTCGATTTGGATAGCGTTCACACATCAGGTCGAACCTGCTAAAGATTGACTCCTTTTCCCATGCTTCATGGTTTGTATTCATGATTTATAGAAGACCTCGTCATGTCAATTATCTGTCGTTAGTGTTTAGTAAAGCTATCTGAGATTCTACCGGTAATGTAACAGGCACCATTCTTAAACGCCAAAATAGGCTGAGCGGACATCAGGATTTCTCAAGAGTTCCTCTCGAGTTCCCTCAAGCACAGCAGCACCATTTTCAAGAATGAATGCATAATCCACGATTGGCAGCACCGGTCGAGCATACTGCTCGGTTACAATAATGGTGAGTCCTTTTTCGTCCCGGATCTCTTTTGTGGATTTGACCATAATGCTCTGAATCAATGGACTCAAACCCAGAAGGGGTTCATCCAAGAGAAGTAGTTTGGGTTGGGCCATGAGTGCACGAGCAATGGCCAACATCTGCTGCTCTCCCCCGCTTAAAAACCCGCCGACCCTTTTTTTGATTTTTTCAAGGGCCGGATATACCTTAAAAACATACTCCAGGCTATCTTTTACCTGAGAGGGTGAAGCAAGGTACGCCCCGATGCGCAAATTCTCAATGACATTACATTCTGGAAAGATCCTCCTTCTCTCAGGGCAAAGAACAATTCCTGCCCTAGCACGTTTACTGGGTTTAAGACCAGCAATCTCCTGCCCCAAATACAGTATCTGTCCCATCACAGTTATTCGCTCACCGCCGGCCATATCTTCTTTCTTCTTGATATCCTCCATAATACCGGAAAGCGTATACATAAGGGTTGATTTTCCTGCGCTGTTGGCCCCAAACACTCCCACAATTTGTTTCTCCCCGCACTTGATACTGACATTATTCAGGGCGAGCATATTTTCATAGAAAACCATCAGGCCTATTGCCTCAAGCATAACTCATGACCTCCTCAACTTCCTCCGATCCGAAATACGCCTCCTTGACCTTCTCATTTGCCATTACTTCGTCAGCGGTTCCCTCAATAAGCTTTTCACCAAAGTTCAGCACCATAACCCTATTTGCAACACGGAAAAGCTCCCGTAATCGATGCTCAATCATGATCAGCGTGATCCCGTCCATCTGTAGGCGTTCTATGAGCGGTACCATGCTTGCGATCTCACTCATGCTTAACCCGGAAAAAACCTCATCACAGAGAATCATCTCGGGTTTCAGGGCGAGACATCGGGCAAGCTCCAGGCGTTTTAGGTATCCGGTGGGCAGGCTGGAAGCTATTTTGTAAGGGACAAAGGAATCTCTCTCAAAGCCGATCTCTTCAAGGATATCAATGCCCACAGTATTTCTGTCTCCCAATTTACCACCTCCTCTCCAGCCTCCAGTGCGTTTTGCACGCGGTGAAAACAATGGAATGACCAGGTTCTTATAGGCAGGCAGGCTATAATACGGCCGCATTATTTGAAAGGTTCGGGTGACACCTAGGTCAGCGATTTTGTGGGCAGGTTTGCTGCTAATATCCTTCCCCCTGAAAAGCACCTCTCCTTTGGTCATCTTGATAAATCCGGTGATACAATTAATCAGGGTTGTCTTGCCTGAACCGTTTGGGCCAATGATGCCCAGTATTTCCCCCTCGCGCACATCAAAACTAACCCCTTTCAGCGCCAAAATACCGCCAAAGGTCTTGGTGACCTCCTTAACTTCCAGTATAGTTTGATCACTCATGCTTTAATAGCCTCCTATACCCTGACCCATTTTTCAAACTGATGATATTTCCGCTGCCCGTAAACCATAATACCCTCACTGCGAAAGACAATAAAGCCCACGAGTATCAAAGAGTAAAAAACAATACGCAGTGTCCCAAATTCACGCAGCAATTCGGAGATAGGGACCAGTATAAGGCAGCCCAGCACCGGTCCCACAAGGGTACCGGCTCCGCCGATTACTGTTGCCGCAATGGGGAGAATGGAAAAGTCAAGGGCAAGTAGCGAGATACCGGACCACATGTAGATATGTATAAGGCAGGCTCCGCCCATGCAACCCATGGCTGAAGCTATGAATACAGCAACGGCCTTGTAAAAAGTAATACTCATCCCCGAAGCCCTAACTGCTTGGTCATTGTCTTTAACTGCGCGCAAAACAAGGCCGATATCTAGGTTTACCAGGCGTCTCACACCGAAGAGGGACAAAAGAACCATTATGATAACAAAATATTGTTCCACCCAGCGGTTGGCAAAGCTTTCTATACCCATAATCCCATCAGTGCCTCCCAGGATATCTAAAGCCTCAATGACCCGGGCCAGCGCCAAAGGATACATAAGGCTCACAATTGCAAAGTATACGCCTCGTAGGGGAAGACAGGGGAATAGAAATAGGGTGCAGATGCCTGCGCCTATCAGGGTGGATATGGGGATGGTCAAAAAGGGAGGGAGACCGAAAGAGGTGTTCAAAATGGCGGCAAGATACCCGCCCACGCCAATAAAAAACGCACCGCCCAGGGAAACAAGCCCAACAAAATGGGCCAGGAGATCAAAACTCAGGGCCAGCAGGGCATAGATGCACACGATGGAGATGACCCTCTGCCAATACATGCTGGGCATAAAGAGAGGAAGCGTCAGCATCCCCACAATCAGTACCAGTCTTGGAAGAGTCAGATAAGATAATTCTCGCCAGGACATCAGGGCATAAAGCCCATCCGTGCGAACTTTGATTCCCCGGTCGAGCCTTTCTTTGCGGCGTTGTTCAAGATTCACTATTTAAACCCTTTCTTCGAGTTCCTTTTGCTGGCCGAAAAGTCCGGAAGGCTTCAGGATGAGAGTCAAAATGATAGCCAACATGGCCACCACCATCTGAAAATGAGCCCCCAAATAGACCGTGGTGAGGATCTGGGCAAAGCCTATTAGAAAAGCGGCCAGCACAGCCCCCATCCAGCTTCCAAGTCCTCCCACAATACAAACGGCAATAGCCTGGATTAAGACATCATAACCTTTTTCAACGACTATGTTTCCCAAAGGGAGCAAGACAATGCCGGCAAGACCCGCAAGCATGGCACCGGCTGCCATGGCTACCAATGCCATGATATCTGAGTCTATTCCCAGCATAAGTGCTGCACGTTCATCCTGAGCCATTCCCCGCAGGGCCAGGCCGACTCTCGTATAATGGGTAAAAAGCCATAGCAAACAAACTACAGCCGCACCGATCCCAACAACTAACACCCTATGCAGGTCAACAGGGATATCGCAGATGGTTATGCTTCCCTCGATGAATACGGGCAGGGTGTACGTGGTTCCTTTAAAACCACCCCAGCGCAACCCTTCCAGGATGGCTAATCCGATGGCATAGGATGCGATAATCTCCGAAATGGCCATTCCTCTGACGCGGATAAGCACAATTTGATAAATAAGGGCACCCACCATCGCAATGGCAATCATGGCCAGAGCAATGCTGAGGAGGTAGTTCAAACCCAGTGTCCGCAATAGGCTCCATGTAATGAAACCGGTTATCACGTAGAGAGCCCCGTGAGCAAAATTCGGCAAACGGCTGATGCCATAGACCAAGGCAAAGCCTAATGCCATGAGTGCCAGTGCGATACTATTGATAGTACCGTATATCAAGATGTCCATAGCTTTATTTCAGAATTTTAACGGGTCATTTGTATAGTCCGGCACTTAGGCTGTGCCGGGTGCCGGACGTTATATAAGATTGCAAAGCAATGCTATTGCTTCATCCAGGGCGGCAGCTGAATGGTGCCGGTAGCTATACTCTTAGGAAACACCACGATCCTTTTGCCGTCCTGCCATTGAAGAATGCTACCGACAGCGCCCTCTTTTGGATCCAGACTTGGAATGACCTGGTGGTTTTTGGGATCAAATCGTAGCCTTCCATAAACGCCCATGATATCTGTTTTTTCCAGTTCAGAAACGACCTCGTCGGAATCTAATGTGCCAGCACGCTCAATGGCATCTCTTAATACGTAAACCGCCATATAACTGCTGGAACTGCCCAATCCTTCAGGCTCGATGTTCCACTTTTTGGCGTAGGCATTATAAAACTTCATGGTCCATGGTGTGGCTTCTGAAGGGGCGTTTCCGGCATTCACGACATTGCAGAGGGTATATTCCCCCTTGCCATCGGTGGCCTCCCAGAAACCCGGTTGTTCGGCGGCAGCTAGGGTGGAGCCGAATGGAAGGGCCGGGAGCTTCATATCATACCACTGTTTCAGCAAAATGGCGCTTTCCGGCATATCCATCCAGATATTTATAATTTCCGAATTGGTCTTTTTTGCTTTGAGCAATCCCATGGAAAAATCACTGGCACCGGTAGGATAAATCTCCATACCGGTCACATTCCAACCCTTTTTGATCGCCACCTTTTCCATAACCTCTGCCGCACCCCGCGCATGGGAGACATCCTGGGCGACGATGAATAAGTTATTGAATCCGTATTTTTCTTTCAGTTCGGTGAAATTGGCAAACATCTCACCCACGAGCTGCCCAGCCTCACCATGGATCCGGAAGCAATACTTATATTTATCATACTCCTTGGCCACCATGGCATGATACTTGGGGGTCAATACACCTGTGGTAAGAATCGAGATCTTCTTGTATTTGGATAAAAGCGGCATGGCTGCCAGGGCCGCCTCGGATCGAACCGGACCGCCCAAAATGTAATCAGCGTTTTTATCCAAAATCAGCTTTTCAACTGCAAGAAGGGCCTCACTAACTGGAACACCGGGCTCCAGGTCACGAGTATCAATAACCTCCACTTTAAATGGGCGCTTTTCCCCTCCCACGGTGACGCCTCCTTTGGCGTTTATTTCCTCAACAGCCAGTTTGATACCCCTTTCAGCATCCCATCCGTAAAGAAAGGCTGTAGACAGGGGGCAGCCCAAAACAATTGGTTTTTCAGCACATACCTGTCCCGGCAGGATAAACAAGAGGCCCGCCATTAATACTACGAAGATTGTAAATAATTTTGTTTTCATTTCTGTCCCCCTTTGCTTTGTGGTTAACAATTTTTAGATATGGTATCATTGACCAAAACCAGATTCTTCTTTGGTTAGGCCGTGTTCCCAGATTTTTTTCTTAAGTTTGGGGATGGAGATCTTCAAGAGGTGCGCTGCCTTTCCAATATCCCAGCTGGTCAACCGCAAGATCTTTAAGAGATGTTCCTTTTCATGCTCTTTAAGAGTTTTAATCTCCATGGTAATCCATCTAATCACAATTTAAAATAATATAAAAGCAAACCGCATGCCACACGTACACAGAGATCCTTTAAAAAAATACCTTCTTAACAAGTTGGAATTTATAGAGATAACAGAAGACGAGAGAGGAATCTACATGAGAAACATGACATAATGGTAAAATAAAAGTTTCATAGGTAGAAAAATTATTTCACCAAAATCTATATATCTAGTTCTTCGCCCCATGATTAGAGACAATCCCATATTTACGAATCTTGCTACGTAAGGTAGGGAGGGAGATTCCCAGCAATTGGGCCGCCTTAGTCCGGTTCCACCCGACATGGTCCAGAGTTTTCTGGATATGTTCCTGCTCCATTAAGGGGAGCGAAAAGGCTGAAAGATTCATCACTGAAAGGGGTTGGGTCTCATGCAAAATCTTTTCAATCTCTTCCAGAAGGATTACCTTCCCCCTGCTCCTAACCACGGCTTCAACCAAGATATTTTCTAGTTCCCGAACATTTCCTTTCCAGGGATGAAGGCTGAGGGCTTTTAGTACACCGGGCTGCAACTTTGATACCTCTGTACCCAAATTCAGGTTTATCTTGCAGAGGAAGTATTCCACCAGGTGAGGAATGTCAGACAATCGTTCCCTCAGAGGAGGGACATGCATAGTGATCACTTTAAGCCGAAAATAGAGGTCTTCCTTGAAATGACCCTGACGGACAAGCTCATTAAGGTCTCTATTTGTAGCTGCAATGATACGACACCTGGATTCCAAGATTTGATTCCCGCCCACGCGCATATATTCTTGTCGTTGCAGGAAACCCAGAAATTTACCCTGGAGGATCAAGGGAAGTTCTCCCACCTCATCCAGAAAAAGGGTGCCTGTTCCAGCATACTCAATTTTACCTCTCTTGGTGAAGGTTGCCCCAGTAAAGGCTCCTTTTTCGTGGCCAAAAAGCTCACTCTCCAACAAGGTTTGCACAACGGATGAGCAATCGAGTGTGATGAATGGCTCTCCAGCATAAGGACTGTTATTATGGATCTGCCTGGCAATCAATTCTTTCCCTGTGCCCGTTTCACCCTCAATGAGGACGGTGGCTCGGTTCTGGCAGAGGAGTCCAATCATCTTAAATATGTCTCGCATGGCATTGCTTTTTCCTATAATTACGTCCATATTAAACGATTTTGCTTCCTTATGTGTAAGTGTGATCTCGCTATCCACTTTCAGAATCTGAAGGGAGCGATTGACCGCTTTTTCTATTTCATCTGCATCGAGGGGTTTGTGTATATAATCGTAGGCCCCCAGTTTCATGGCCTGTATAGTGGTATCCATGTCTTGGAAGGCAGTGATCATGATGATCTTGCTTGCATTATTGCCGTTTTGCATCTCTCTTAGTACATCCAGACCGTTCCAATCAGGAAGACGGATATCCAGGATGACTACATCTGGTCTGAAGCGGTAAAAAAAGGCTATTCCCTCTTGGCCTGTTGCGGCCTCATAAACATCATGGCCCTTCTCGCAAAAGAACATCGTTAGGGTTTCACGAATGGAGCATTCGTCATCTACGACAAGTATTTTGGACATAATCCTCACCAACTGGAAGACATATATGAAAAAAGGTGCCATGGGTGTGGACGCTCTTTACCTTAACCCAACCTCCGTGAGCCTTAACAATTCGGTCCACATTCGCCAGGCCCAAGCCAGTACCCTTGGTTTTGGTGGTAAAAAATGGCTTGAAGATATTGGATATCTGTTTCTCGGGAATCCCATTTCCTTTATCTTCTATAATTATTTCGCTCATAGGCTTACCCTCATCCTGATCATATCGGCTCTTTATCAGTATTTGTCCTTCCTGGTTGCATGCCTCTATAGCATTGAGTAGCAGGTTAATAAAGACCTGCTCAAGTTTCCCCTCGTCTGCAAATACCATTGGCATATGGGAATCAAGGGAAAAGACAGTGGATAGCCGCTTGTCTTTAAATCTCATCTCCAATAATTCCACACATGATGAGAGAATTTTGTTAATATTACATGGGCTGAATTTCAGGCTCACAGGTTTTGCAAAGTCCAGAAGCTCTTTTAAGATTCTTTCGAGGCGAATCATTTCCTTTACGGATATCTCAACGCGACGCTGGTCATTGCCATGGAGCTGGGGATTTTTTTTCAGGATCTGGAGGTTCATCTTGACTGCGGAGAGAGGATTGCGGATCTCATGAGACAGTGAGGTTGTGATCTGGCCGATATATGCCATCCTTTCTGTTTCCCTTACTCTCTGCTCCATCTTCACCCTCTCGGTAATGTCCCTGCAGATACCTATATTTGATAGGCGGTTTTCGTATCTAGTGACCTTGGCCATGATCTCTGTAGGAAATCCATTGCCATCCTTATTGAGGCGCATATATTCAAATATAGCCGGTGTGGGTTTCATATTGAGACTGTTGGTGTAGATCTCGGCAACCCTTGTTCGGCTCTCAGGTGCCACAAATAGGGAAAATTCCTTGCCAAGCACCTCTTCAAGTTTGTATCCGTGTATCTGGCAAAATGCCTTGTTGGCAAAGACAATGATTCTGTCCTGGATAACAAAATAGCCATCATTGATTTCCTCAACAAGTGTCTTGTATTTTAACTGCGATTCGTTTAGCTCTACTGTCCGGCTCCTGACCTCCTCCTCGAGCCTCTGGGCATAATCCATAACCTTTTTTTCGTGCATATTCTGGAAATGATCACTGAATCGGTGAATCGTATAAGCCAGGCAATTATTGATCTTGATGATGTTCTCTTGAAAATCTTCAATGTCAGCCTCTCTTGCCAGAAGAGGAATCACAATACTCCGATAGAGCTCAAAGGCCTTCTGGACATCTGAAAGGAGAAATCCTGCTTCCAGACGTATTCGGGTGATCTTGTCTATAAATCTATTTATGTAGCTGAAATCATTATGGACAATGACATAGCTGTTGGCATCAAATGCCTCTGTTACTGTACCTACTAACTCTTCTAATGGTCTTTTAGAATATTGTTCGCCCACCTCTGTGTGGAGTTGAATTGACCATTTCTCGACTATTTGAGATCGATTGTGATTAATAAAGCCTAATAGATCAAAGCTCACTTTTTCTCCACCCAAGAAATATGTAATGGCTTCTAGGCATTAGAGGTTTAGCGAGGAGTGCTGTCTCGCATCCTCTTACTATTTTATTGTATGATGATAAATAATTCTTAAAGGTATTTATACTTGTTAGAAAGACAGATACCTGTACTCTTTTTCAAGGATTAATCACAAACACGATGATGATAGACATTTCTATGGAAATCATTTGATTATCATTTCTTATGAATGATTCAAAAAGTGGGGAGTCATTCGTCTTCGAGTCTCATCAATAGAGTATCCGTATGAGCCTTGTGCATCTATATCCTATGCTAGCTGGAGTCATCCAAAAAGGGTCCGGTACAGGATCCTGAACATATGTAAGAGCATAACTGTATGAGAACTGTTTCAGCGCAAGCCATTTTACCCCCCCTCTCTCTTTAAACAAATTGATAATGATATACACTTTGTTAGTAGATTACGCCCTGGGATTTTCCATAAGCAAACATAATCATTTTCCAAGGGATTGACTCTTCTTTGATTCCAATTTGTAGTGTTCTCAGGGTGGAACGTGTGGGGATAATTGAATTTTTTTAAGATATGAATAATATCTCTATGCTCAATAGGATAGTAAGGTATAAATTTATCGTCTAGGCTGGTAGTTAAGACCATAGAAGCAGATTTCCCTAACCTAATATAGTTTCAATTGCTGCCTTTCACTCCGTAATTATTGCCTCATTAAAATGTTTATGTGTATAAAAGCCACACGCATTTTTACATTGAATGTGGCTTTTTGTTGTACCTCTTTATTGCCTCCCCAAAAAGAATTATCCTTTTGTTGTAATCAGAGATGTAAAATGCTTTATGTTAATATTTATAATACTCCTTAGGTGTCTCATTTACGAGAAATTTTACTGACTCATATATACATGTTCTAATCGCCTTTTCCATGGGAGTCTTCGCAAATCCAGACAAACCACCTCCCATTCCAACACCACCCATAAAACCCCCGACTAGGGCACCAAAATTAACATCTTTGGCTACACCTTCCAAATTGGTGGCTGCCAATATCTCGCTCGTTGAAGAATCAATGAGTCTTATATCCATAGCCATGGAAGACTTTTTCATTGCCCCGGTAAGAGCTCCACCTATAGCAAAAGCCTTTCCTAATGTACCTCCGATGAGACCACTTCCTCCGCCAGCAGAGGCACCAGAAGTACCCGGCTCCCATCCAGTAATCGCTGCTACAACAAGGATATCAGCACCCTTAACAACACCTGACTTAGCTGCTGTCTCTTTGCTGACCACCCCAGTCTGCCTCAGCTTTTGTTCCTGCATGACCTCACCTAATTCCTGTCTCTCAACCACTCTGAATCTTTTAGACTGGAATAAGGCAGTTGTGAGCATATCTTGAAGTCCACTCATATATCCATCTTGCTCTCGGCTGATGGTAATCCCCTGAGTGCCTGGCACACCTTTTATGGTGACTTGGCTCCCCCTGTTCCCCACTTTCCACTCAAACCTTGAAACAGCCAATCGTGCCCTGGGGCCACTGTATGGGCCGAGCTCATCTGCAAGGGTTGTGTCAACCTTCACTTCAGCTCCGGTTTTACTTTCCATCATATCAGTAACTCCAGCGCAACTAATCAATAAAAAACTGCTCAACAGGTAAACAATTAAAACAAGAACACTGCTTTTCATATAAGGCTCCTCCTTTATCTTTTAGTTAAGAATTTTAAATTAATTTTAGCAATTTATATTAGATATCAATATAGAGTCAATAAAAAAGTGTATTGCTATGTTTCCGCTAGATCCTGCAGAAGTACTTATACATTCTTGCCTAATAGCTTGTGATTGTAACACCTCTCAAAAATAGCAAAATAGCCATATCTTGTCTTTTCACGCGTTTCCCGATCCTTTTCTCTATAGCTGTTTAATCTTGAGTTTCCAGTAACCATCCTCAATCATCTTTATAACTATCAAATCCTGGTGATATTCCTTATTATATCTGATCGTTGTTCTTTCAACTCCTGCTTTACTGTCTTTAGATAGGTCTCCCTATTGTGTAAACATACGTTAAAAATAGACACATAAACCTTTTTTCGAAATATATTTCCCGTCCCATTATCAAAGTGGAGATCTATATCCAGAACAAAGACCTTATGGATAGCCTTTTCTCTATGAAGTATTTTCAGGGTAATGGCCATATTATTGAAATAACAAAATCCCTATCCCCTTTCTCCTGAGGCATGATGGTCTGATCAGAGCAGAACACGGGTTTTTCAATCTATAAAGGCTGCCTAAATTGCTCCTCCGGCTGCCACAGATGAAATATTATAGAGACCTGTCCTCTTAACATAATCTATATGGGGTAAGAGAAAATAAGTGAAAGTGCTGAGGAATGAACGGGCAAGATTACTATTCCAAGAGCTATCCAAAAAAAATAGCAATTTTCGCCTCATTATGAAAAATTCTCATTGGTTAGTAATGACTGTGTATGGGTTATATGGGCCCGACGCTATGCTGTTTTTAGTAATGAACCTTCCTGTTTTTTCCGAAGATAAATGGGGTTTGAAAAGATCCAGGGCCTCCATCCAAATATAGGCGTTTTTCGTAAGACCTCAACCCTGTATGCACCTTCTTCATGTATGTTGGTAGAGAGAGACCTACCGTATCCTGTTTGAAAAAGGGATCCGTCCTTAATAATTTTTATGAATCCATATCCAGGGAGTTTAACCACTAAGATACCAGGGAAGAATTGAGCCTCCTGACCTATCTCTAACCTTTTTTTATTTCCTTCTCTATAAAAGAAAAAACTAAAACCCTTCGCATTACACAGGTCATCATGCGCTATAAAGCAATTGCCTTCTTTAAGGGAGCTATAGATGATTTCTTTATCTTTTGTTGCATCTCCGCTCAGTGGCGAAGGTGTTAAAATATGTGTATTTATCGTATTCAAGAGATACTTATATGAGAGAGGCTTAAGATTAATGAATCCTATTTTTATAAAAGATGCATGTGCATCTGAGCCTCCTATAGCTACGACTCGTCTTTTAGAACATAGCTTGTCCCATGTAGCCAAGGTCTTTTTACTCGGACCTTTTAAGGTATACTTCTTGAAAATAAGATGAAATATACCATGCCAAGGAGATTTGATATTCTCTTTCCACCTTGATGAGAAGTTCCAGATACAGATACCTGTATATCCCTTCACTGACCAATCTCGCCAAGTATAGGTCACGTTATGCTGTAGAAAATGCATTCCTTTTTCAAAAGGATGGGCCAAAAATCCAAACCCTCCCTGACTATTTACGGCGTTGATTACCTCCTGAGGGGAGTATCTCTCATCATTCACTTGATGTGTGATATCAAATGCAAGATAGTGATGGGAACTTGTGCCAATCTCAGATCCAACTAAAACAAGAAGGCCCTTATGATACCTCTGATCTTCAAGATAAAGCTGGGTGAGATATGAATGATCATTCAGGATTATAAAATCAAGGCCTATACGTCTTGCTACATTGCCGATTTCTTTGACATTTCCACTTCCATCAGAGTGGATTGTGTGGATGTGGAGATTACCTACATATTCAAAAGGAAATCCTGGTACCATTTAACCCTCATATCTATGCAGTGCCTTTAGCCCAGCTGCCATTGGTTTCTTGACTGCAAGAAAATTAATAAAAATGACACCAATGAAGGAACAAACTACCCATATCCATTGAAGGCACGTAATTGAGATTCCCTTAAAATATGCTGAAAGTATGGTGTAAACGGGTCCGGCCTCCAGGATAATGACCAGAGCTATAAAGACTGAGCTGCTTATCATGTAGATTAATGCTCCAAAGCCGGTTGCCACCTGGGCAATATTTTCATGGTTGAAATTTGGGTAAACAGCACCTAGGCCAATCCCCAAGGCAACAATTCCAAAGACCAAGAAGAATATAGTTATTGAGGATAAAACCATCATAAAGGTAGTTACCTTTAACAGGTAATTAGTGTAAATTATTAATACCTCAGATAAAATAAGCATAGGAAAGAAATAGGTAAAATATTTAGACCACAGGAAACACCGTGATGAAACAGGGGAAGCAAGGACCATCCAGAAGGCCTTCCCCTCTGAGCTTACTGCCGGAAAGACGAAACGGGCAGAGATAGCGGCAATAACAAATCCTGCTAACCCTATATTCAGAAAGGCTAACGCATTCTGAAGATATATGGATTTTATTGGGCTCCGCTCTAAAGGGAGAACACTGAAATTATAAATATACACAACCACAAGGGCGCCCAAGAGAAGGAGCTGTGACCACTGGCTATTATCCCGAAAAAATGAGCGCACCTCCTTGGCAATCAAAGAGGCACTCTCTGGCCCAAAGGGCTTAGTTACTGCTGATACTATTTTGTCCAGCATTTGCTTGCCAGCATGACTTCTCTTTTTTGCCTCTTGTGCCTTTGAAAACCCAGTGAAATATATATGCCCAGCAATCCAGATATCTATTACTATCATTGCAAGGGCAGTACTCCAGAGAAGAATAGCATTAAATACATGACTTCCGGAGTAGTGGGTCAATTTTGCCCACAGGATATCTGCTGCCCAATGGCTTGGCAAATAAGGAGAATCAGGGGCCTTTAAGGCGCTTAAATACTGGGCTATAGTCATAAATGCGTCTGGATTGACCAGCCTTTCCGGCCTAAGAAATCGGAATAGCAAATAGAGAGCAATAATGAAGATAATAGATATAATCATGATAATATCACTGGCCTTTTGAGCGGGAAAAAACCTCACTAAAACCATAATAGTCATGATGCCCAAGCATGCAGCAATAATAATTAAAGGAAAAGATACATAGATAAGACTCATATAATAATCAAGGTCAGCATGGTAAACAAAACCATAGGCCATCATTAAGGGAAGGCCAAACACAACCACCATCCAGGAACTATCAAATACCGTATAAAAGGATCTGCTCAGAAATATCTCTGTAAGCGTTGCTGGCGAGGAGTGATATATTTCTAAATCCTCAGATAGGTAGAGATTGGAAAGGGCGGTGATCACATGGCTAAAGATTAAGATAGAAAAAAAGATTAAAAAAACTGTACTAAGAAGATGCCTTGCAAGAATATCACCGATCATCTCCTGGGAAGAAAAGTAAACAAGGACTTTATAGGTAAGGAAAAACAAAACGAACCAGAATAGGCTACCCGCAACAGTGACGGTTAAAATCTTTATCTTTCTATTGCTTTGCGACCTTGTAAGCCTATTTTTAAAACTGATTAGCCTGGGGGAAATGAGAAGTTTAAATATTCTCACCTGGGTGCTGCCCTCCTGTTATTTTAAGAAATATGCTCTCTAAATTTCCTTCTATACCCGCCTGTTTTTTTAGATCTTCAGATGTTCCTGAAGCCACAATTTTACCTTTATTTATAATAGCTATCTGTTGGCAAACCTCTTGAGCCAAAGCAAGGGTGTGAGTGGACATAAAAATTGTTGCTCCATCATTCGCCCAGGCCTTAAATACCTCCTTAACTAATGCAGATCCTTTTGGATCAAGACCTACCATCGGCTCATCAACAATAATAACCTTAGGTTCATGTATCAAAGCTGAGGCTATAATGAGCCTTTGTTTCATACCGTGTGAGTATGATTCAATAAGTTCATCAGCCCAGGCACTTAATTCGAATTGGCTCAGCAAATCTGCAATTCTCTCATTCAACCTATTCTCGGTCATTCTATAGAGTCCTGCCGTAAATCGAAGGAACTCGATACCGCTAAGTTTTTCATACAGAAAAGGCCTGTCAGGTATGAAACCAGTAATCCTTTTAACCTCTGATGGTTCCTTGGCTATCTCTAATCCATTGATATAGATTTTACCCCTGGTAGGCTGTAAAACACCCGCCATCATCTTGATAGTAGTTGTCTTTCCTGCTCCATTGGGCCCTATGAAACCAAAGATGGATCCTTGAGGGATGGTTAGATTTAAATCATCAACAGCTGTTATTCCAGGGTAAGTCTTTGTAAGGTTTTCAAATGTGATCATCTTGAAAAGTGTCTAATGGTTGACCCGTTACAATTCAGGCCAGTAAAAATGTCTCAAATGTCAAAAGTAGATTATTTGGGGTTTCTTTTCGACTTGTACCAAATCCCTTTAATGGCCTATCCAGAGGATTGGTTTGTTGACTTTTAGATAATTTTAGCTCACTTTTATTTGTAGTCTAAAATAGTAAATGTGAAGCTACCAATTATTCCTATTATTTGGATCTGTTTTTCTATACCACCCTCTATAAGTTTGATATGGGTAGCGTCCACAGGCATTTGCCTTAAGGTTGCATCCATGGAAATCCACCTATCTATGTAGGCCTCATTCCATGCATGGTAATAAAATTTTCCATCTTTGTAAACCAGACCTACGACGATTCTGGCTGGAATTCCAACAGCCCTCAATAGAGCTGTCAAAATAGTGGCATGCTCATTACAATCCCCTTTTTTGTGAGAAAGAATTTCCCTTGCATCAGGTATGGAAACTGTTGGGACCCTCTCTAAATTTTCAAAAACCCATCCCATGATCATCTGAGCTACTAGAAAAGGATCAATCGTTTCCTTAATTATTTGTTTGGCTACACTGACTATCTCTTGATCACCAGATTGAATTAACATCTCCGGCCTTAGAAAATGTAATAAGCTTTTTTTCTTACCCCTATAAGGAACTGTATATGAGGCCTTAAATGGAGGGGTTTCTTTTGTTACTGTAAGCACATTGCCAGTTAGAGCTTGCCTTTGTTGTCCATTAACAGATAGGAAGGGAGGGATCTGATCAAGAGAAAGCTCTAGATATGATAATTTTCTGGGGTTTTGTAGTTTTTGTGCTATTGTTATGGCTGATAATTCGTAAAAATCAATCTCCTTCAACTTATCTAATCCTAATGGTGCCTCGACAGGAGTAGATTTGATGAGAGTAAACCCCATAAAACCATTTTCCTTTAAGGGTCTGCCTTTTTCATCAACCCAAAAAACGAGAGGCTGTCCTAAAAAGTTCGTTTCCAACCGGAATGCCTTATATGGTTTACCAGCGATCTCTATAACTTCTTTTGATACTATTTTGACAACCGCAGGATTAGTTGTCATAGTAGCTGGATCAAAGATTGGAAAACGATAAGAGTCACCTATCTTGAATTTGCAAGACTTAAAAAACTCCGTCATACCTGCACTAATCATGGGCTTTGATGGCAATCTAATTACTGCAGACTTCTTTTTCCCCTCTTCACCACTTGAGAGGTAAAGATCGTTCCCCTTTACCATGCCTGATATTTTAACCTTGATAAGCCCGGAGGAAAGTAAAAAATCAAAACTGTTCAAAAGAAATGCTTCGTCCACCTCTGCCTTTGTAGAAATCCAAATATCTTGCATTGAACCCATCAGATTAACGGTAAGAAAAATGTTTTCATTAACCTCAAATGTATTCTTAATCTTTTTCACCCTGGTAACTGTATACCCAACCTTACGTTCTTTTAAAAAAATTGCTTTCCATGTTTCTGAATAGTTTTCTGCAAGGACTTTCTTTTCAATATGTGTAACGTCCGTACCTTCCTGTACAATATTTGTCCGCCTTACCAATTCTTCAATGGCAACCAGCCAAAAAAGAACAATCAGAATTCCTGATATCTTATAAATAAGGGATCGTTTCATTGCTGGATTTATTATGTTAATTTGTTTTAGGAAGTGGTTAAGAATGATTAGGGAGTGATGAGATTAACTCACAGGATCTTATTGATAAGTTCTAGAGAATTGCCGAGCATTTCCTCAAAGGCATTTTTTCCCAGACCAGTCCCTTGAGCTACCATTTGAGCAAATTGGCGGGTCATAAGATCATGAGGGGAATGGGCATCCGAATTTAAAACAAGTTTTGCTCCACATTCTTTTGCCAATTTGGCTACATATCCATTTGTAAGGCAATGGCCATGGCGAGCCGATATTTCGAGATACACACCTTTTTCAGCAGCCATCTTAATGTCTTCAAGAGTAACAAAACCAGGATGGGCTAAAATATCAACACCAGAAAGAATAGCTGCCCTATTGGTGCCCTTAGCTACAGGCTCTACAATAGTCTCTCCATGAACTATCACTATCTTTGCGCCTAATTCTCTAGCCTGACCAACCATCGCTCCAATTGACTCCGGATGTACATGGGTAATCTCAACACCGGGAATCACCTTAACAGATTGTCTTTGGTTTAAATCTCTTGCTACCTTCGCCAGCCTGGTGATCACAAAATCAAGGTTCGATACATCAACATGATCGGTTATTGCAACACAGGAATAATCCATATCCTCTAAACGCCTTACAAGTTCGGAGGGAATTAATTCACCGTCACTGAATAGAGAATGGGTATGGAGATCTATCATGAATTAAAGGGTAATGAATTATTGTGATTGGCAATGAGCTGTGATTTGATGGCGCATATTCCTTACTTAGGTATTGTAATTATAGGTTTGCCGGTAAAATGAGCTCTACGTTCACAGAATTTACATCTTGTATTTTCCAAAATCCTCTGGCTTGAGATTTTCGAGTATATCCTGCCACTTTTTTCCTTGTTCACTTTTATCTACAGGCACACTTTCTCTGGTCTCCTCAATCTGCTTAGATTTCTCTAAAACCTCATCCGCAACAAATATAGGTGCTTCAGCTCTCAGGGCCAGGGCAATAGCGTCACTCGGACGAGAATCTATTGACAAAGTCTTGCCATTCCTTGTTAGATGAATAATAGCATAATAGGTATTATCTTTGAGGTCGCAGATCTCTATTTTATTGATCGTGATCTCCATTTTATCTATAATATCCTTCAGAAGGTCATGGGTCATGGGTCTTGAAAATTTGACTCCCTCTATTTCACTAGCAATGGCCGTTGCCTCGAGCAAACCTATCCAAATAGGCAATGTCTGTTCCCCATCAACTTCTTTCAAGATAATTATCGGACTATTAGTTACTGGGTCCATATTTAAAGATGATATGGTCATCGCTTTAAGCATAGCAATTACTCCTCTACAATATTTTTACTTACATTCTCCACAACTTCTACTTATCCCAAACAACTAGTAATTGTCAAGATAACTTTATGGAATACTTAAATAAGACCTTTTATTCAAAAATATCCCATTTCTTTCGTAAAAGAATGTATGATGTTTATTACTGCCTGATCAAGCGCCTTTTTTAGAGTCTTTCGTAGGTTTTTTAAATGGCAGTATCTTTCTTGCATTCTTAGATGGGTGTTTCCCCATAGCTGTCTTTTCACTATCTTCAGAATTTCCCCCTGCAGGGAGCGGATTTACAGCCTCTATTCTTACTTCATTTCCTTCCATTGTAAATGGTACACCATTTATATATTCTTCTCTCAATGTCCACGTAACTTGCCTCAGAGGCATAGTTAAAATCAAAAGCTCCACCATATACCAATCTTTCTTACTATCAGGTGCAATGGAGTCAATTCTGGCAAAGAATGTCGGCTGTTCCCTAAAAAAAATCTCTACAACATCACCTACATGAACCATAATCTTCTCTTTCCAGGTAATTCTTGTTTTACCCACCCAATAATAGACATAATAATACATTTTACTTCAAGTAGCAATTCGGTTTACGAATAGATATCCTTTACAATTAAAAAATCTACAGTTATGTTTTACATTATAATTTCTTTATAAGGAATAGAAACAATGAAGGCAAATTATGATGTTATTATTATTGGGGCTGGACCAGCAGGCATTTTCGTTTCCCTGACACTCGCTGAAATGGGCATAGACAGGGTCCTGCTTATAGAACAGGGAAAAGAAATTGCTAAGAGAGACAGGCAATCAGGAAGCGATCTCCTTTGCGGATGGGGTGGGGCAGGTGCCTTCAGTGATGGAAAATTAAACCTATCAACAGAGGTTGGTGGATTTTTGAATGAGCTTGTACCTATCAAAAAATTGGAAACACTTTTGCAAGAAGCAGATAAAATCTATCTGACCTGCGGGGCACCTAAAAAGATTTTTGGCGCTAATTTAGGTGAGATAGAAACCCTTTCTGCCAATGCACAAAGGTTTGGGTTAAATTTTGTCCCCACTTTGATACGGCACATGGGCACAGACAACTGTGTATCTGTTTTAACAAAGATGCGCCAAGGCCTTATCGATAAGATTTCTATCAAAACTGAATGTAGAGTGGAAGAGATCTTAGCTGATAAAAATAGGGTAACCGGTGTTAGATTAACAGACGGCCAGATAATACACAGCCGCTTTGTAGTAGCTGCACCTGGCAGAATAGGGGCAGGATGGATGAAATCCCAAACTGAGCTATTGCATTTATCCTCTCTTCATAGCCCAGTAGACATAGGATTACGGGTAGAGGCGCCTGCGCCTATTATTGAGCCTCTCACAAAAGAGGTATATGAGGCCAAGCTGATTTATTATTCAAAGACATTCGATGACAAGGTAAGGACTTTCTGTATGAATCCGTATGGTGAAGTCGTGCTTGAACAGTCTGATGACATTATTACAGTTAATGGCCATAGTTACACCAACAAGAAATCAAATAACACAAACTTTGCCATCCTTGTAAGCAGCACATTTACAGAACCCTTCCGTGATCCAATTAAATATGGCAAGTATATCGCCTCTCTTGCTAATATGCTCGGAAAGGGGGTCATAATTCAGAGGCTTGGTGATTTTCTTGAAGGCCGGAGATCTACAGAAGATAAGATTTTCAAATGCATGACAAAGCCGACACTCAATCAAGCCACTCCTGGCGACTTGAGCTTTGTTCTTCCATATCGATATCTAAAAGATATTGTTGAGATGCTCGAGATATTGGATAACCTGGCACCGGGTATTTTTTCAAAGCACACACTCCTTTATGGAATTGAAGTAAAATTTTATTCTCACCGAATAAAATTAACCAACCATCTTGAATCCGAATTAACCAACCTTTTCATCGCTGGAGATGGTGCAGGAATCACCAGGGGACTAATCCAGGCCTCGGTGAGTGGAATAATAGCAGGAAAAGAAATTGCCAGGAGAATAAAAAAATAACGGAGCAAAACACAGAATTACGTTCAATGCTATAGTCGGTAAATTCAAGTTGCAAGTGAATTAATAAAGGGGGATTGAATTGGAAAAAGAGATGCTTTACCAGCTTGATAAAAATGGCATTATTAAAGCACTTCCAGATAATCTTTCTGAGCAAAATATACAGAGAATTAAAAAATTTGGTGCCTTTATGTTTTTATATGATTTTATCCAAGATCATTTCGTTCGGCCTCGACTTCATAAGGCCGACCCACAACGACACCAGGAAATCTTGAAAAATCTCATTTCATCGGTAAAAAATTCCCGAGTGCTTGACATCGCCTGCGGAACAGGAAGTGCAATACCTTACTTCGATAGTAGTAATGAATATACCGGTCTTGATCTCTCGTACCCTATGCTTAAGCAGGCGGTAAAAAGGATGAAGAAAAAATCATTTCAAAAAACCATATTTATTCAGGGAACTGCAGAAGCACTTCTTTTTGACGATGAATCTTTTGAGTTTATTTTAATGGATACAGCCCTGCATATGATACCAAATTATCAGCTGGCCATTACAGAAACAGCGAGGGTGCTGACAAAACGTGGTATGTTTGTATGCAGTGCTCCTGTCACTGGAATCAGTAAAGAATTTGATACTACATGGGAGAAGATTTCAGATAAGCGAAATCTTCATTCTCTTACGCAAAAAAACATAGGTGAGGTCTGTTCTCTTAATGATTTAACCTATCGTCCTATTGACACTAATGGTGGTGTCCTTTATTTTCAAGCACAGAAAACCACGTAGCACAGGCATGTGATGCCTATGGACATAAAAACGAAGCATACTCGGACAAACATTGTAGTTATAGATGAAGTTGAAAATGACAATTGAGCCATTGGCTTAGAACCTGTTGCGGTCAGAAGCTTCTGGCCCTTCCGAAAGGCCGCTGGCCTTTCGAGGCCGATTTGCCGGGCCATTCAGCATAGTCATCATTCTATATCTATTATAAAAATCAGATTGTATCTCTTTCAATAGGCTAATCCATGGAGCAAGATAGAGATGGTATAACATTATCGAAGATCCTTCAGTTTGCTGACTTGCGCGATAAAGAGGTTCTTGAGATAGGATGTGGAGATGGACGAATCACATCACAGCTTGTTGAAAAAACAAAAAGACTGGTCGCAATTGATCCGGACGCAGAGAACATTGCTGAGGCGAAAGAAAACATGAGTGGTGTTGATTTACGTATCGGGTATGGGGAGTGTTTGGAATTCCCAAGTGAGTCTTTTGATGTAATTTTGTTTACTCTCTCACTTCATCATCAGGACTGCAGAGTAGCCCTGAGAGAAGCAAAAAGGGTCCTCAGGCATCATGGACGGATAATAATCTTAGAGCCAGTAAATGATGGAGAAATTGAACAGGTATGTAACTTCTTTCAAGATGAAACTCAAATGCTTCAGGAGGCTCTTCATGCAATCGAGGCATGTGATTTGCAGCTTGAGCGATCAGAGGTGTTTTACACCCATTGGAAATTCGAAAACAAACATGAGCTATATGAGTGGTTTTTCACTTATTACAAAAAGCCCTTTGAAAATAATATTATTGAGATGATAAGGAAACTCCTAGGTAGCAAATTGATCCATTCCCCAATCATATTACCGGACAAAATTATGGTTGTCTCTCTTCGAAAGCATATTGCCTAATGCTAAAAATATCACTTTTTCTTTACTTGCACAAGATTCGATGCCCCTCTCATTATGAATACAGGCTATTAGAGTTTTGTAAAACCTGATAATCTTTGTCACCCCAAATGAAAAATACACCCTTATTAAAGGAATATGAGTTATAAAGCTCTCGTAATGTGATTGGCGACAACCGGTCGCTGGATGGTGATGGAAGGCGAGTGGAAGGCATTGGATTCAAAAATGGGATATGTACGCTTCGAGCTTACCACATTATAGATATTGTATTTTATTGCAACACAATCCATGACAGTATTAACGAAATCTCACCGTGGATGTAATGGTGTCAGGGTGCCTGTTTCGTGCGATGACAAAAATTGTCATGTTTTTCAAAACTTGCTATATTACAGTTAAGCCTTCCAAGCTGTCATTAAGGGTTTCTCTGCTATCACAGATTCAAAAGACGGGTTTTTCATAGGGGCCTTGGACTGAGCAATAATAACCATAGGGATACATGTATGAATCTTATATAATGGATGAAAAAAACGGGCATATGTGTAGCAGAGAAAAGCGATGCATTGGATGAAGGAATTTTGAGCAAACGAATCATTGTCCATGGTACTGTTTCTGACCCGTACTAATAAAATCGCCCCAAAACGATTGAACCCTTGTTCAACGCTTACAATTGATAAGAATTATGCAGGGATCATTTACCCACACAAAATTTACTAAAGATATTAGTCAATATTTCTTCATTTATTTTATTTCCTGTTATTTCATCTATAGCATTCTTGGCCCAAACAAGATCTGCTGCTACCATTTCCAATGGAAAACCATTTTTTAAGTTGGTCGATGCTTTTTTTGCAAACATAGAGGCATTCGTTAATGTGGTTTTATGTCTTAAATTAGGCGCAATAAGTGTTGAAGAAGGCTCAATGTTTTTATGAACGACCGTGTTAAAAATGATCCTTTTGAGTTTATTAAATCCTTCTCCTGTGAGTGCTGAAATAGTGACGGTAGGAAAGCCTTGGAATACCTGATTAATCTTTTTTTCACTTAATTTTGCGTGAAGGTCGTTTTTGTTTATGATCACTATAGTAGAAGTTTTATCCACTTGTTGTAAGAGGCTTAAATCATATTTATTTAATGGCCTGCTTTGGTCAATCACCAAAAGCGTTAAATCAGCTAGGGCAAGCTGAGCATTTGTTAAATCTAAACCCTTTTTTTCAATTTCCCCTTTAACCTTTCGCATACCTGCTGTATCTACCAGTTTTAAAGGAAGACCTTTGACGGTAACCATATATTCAAGAATATCTCGTGTTGTTCCAGGTATGGGTGTAACGATTGCCTTATCTTCCTGCAAAAACTGATTTAAGATACTCGATTTACCAGCGTTAACCCGCCCGACTATTACTGCAGTAATCCCTTCATGCCATATCTTTCTTTGGGGATAAGCTTCTATGAGTTGGTTGATTGGCCCTAAAATCACTTTATTGAGGCGATCTGCTATCTGCGATCTCATGAGTTGAGGCACTTCTTCGTCAGGAAAATCTATTGAAAACTCTATTTCTGTAAGGATATCAATAAGGGCATGTCTAATTTCATTAATTCTTGTTTTTAATCTGCCAACAAGCTGGCTCGCTGCCAACCTCATTGACATATCACCTTTCGCATTTACTAAGTCTACAATTGCTTCAGCCTGAGTCAAATCAATTCTTCCATTCAGGAAGGCCCTCAGGGTAAATTCCCCAGGTTTAGCCAATCTAGCACCATTGTGAAGAATTATCTGGAGTATATGTGATAGAATGGTATAGCCACTATGGGAATTAACCTCTATCACATCTTCTCGGGTATAAGAGAAGGGGGCATGCATTGAGGATAGAAGGACTTCATCAACAGGAAGGTTTGATTTTGGGTCGATAATATGTCCTAAGTACAGACGAAAACTGTCAAATGATTTGATGGGAAATTTTGATCGAAAGATTTTTCCTGCAATACTTTCAGCATCACCCCCACTAATCCTAATTATTCCTATGCCACCTACCCCTATTGGAGTGGCAATGGCAGCGATAGTCTCTTCGTTATAATTCATAATAGAAAAAGTAATGCAGGGCTAACTATTCTGTTCTTTATCAATCTTCTTTTTTTTGGGGATAATAAAGATACTCTTAAAGAAACCTTCACCATCGCTTCTTGTCTGAAGCTGGTAATCTCCTCTAAGAGCAAGATGAACTACTCTTCTGTCGTGTGGGCTCATTGGGTCTATGGTAACGGTTTTTTGTATCTCTTTAGCCTTTTCGCCCATTTTTAATGCCAATCCTCTTAAGAATTCCTCTCTTCTTTGCCTGTAATTCTCTGCATCAACAGTTACCCTTACCTTTTTTTCGGATGCCTTGTTTACTGCCTTATTGATAATAAATTCCAAGGCCTCCAGAGTTTTACCTTTAGGGCCTATCAAAATTCCGGGATTATTCCCTTCAATATTTAAAACAATGTCATCAGCTTTTTTCTCGGCAGTGACCTTTGTATCTGGGGATATTGATGAAATTATTTTTGTTAGTATTTGTTGGGCAAGCACTATATTAGTATTCTCTTTTGGGGTTACCCTGATTTTAGCCTTCTTGTTGCCTGTTAAACCGAAAATTCCGACGGATCTAGTTTCCAATATCTCGATATCAAGCTCCTCCTCACATACATTAAAATGTTCACAGGCCTTTTTAATAGCTTCTTGTGTTGTTTTAGCTTCTATTTCTATAGATGACATAAATTTCCTCCTCAAATTAGCCCACTTGTTTATTAATCCTATACTGTTGAAAGATTGATAGTATGTTGTTTACTAACCAGTAAAGCACTAAACCAGACGGAAAATTAATAAACAAGAATGTAAAAACGATTGGCAGGAGCATCATCATCTTGGCCTGGGCAGGATCTCCGGTAGTTGGCGTCATTTTTTGCTGAAGAAACATAGATGCTCCCATTATTAGAGTTAAAACAGGTATACCATATGGGGGAGCCATAAAAGGAATCTGAAAAGGGAAGGAGAAAAGCCTGTCAGGCGCAGAGAGATCTTTAATCCATAGAGCAAAAGGGGCGTGCCGTAATTCAATTGAATTTGGTAAAACTCGAAACAGGGCGAAAAAAACAGGGATTTGAACTATCATGGGCAAACAACCCCCCATGGGGTTAATCTTATAGGTCTTATAGAGCCCCATCAGTTGTTTTTGCATTTCTTGTTTATTCCCTTTGTATTTCTCTCGTATCTTGGCCATCATAGGTTGGAGCTTCCTCATCTCTTTCATCGATTGATAGCTTTTATGTGTCAGAGGCCAAAACAATATCTTGATAATAATAGTGAGCAATATAATTGAAAGCCCATAATTAGAGAGGTATTTATTAAAAAAGCGAAGAGTAATCAAGAGGGGTTTGGCAATGATATCAAACCATCCAAAATTGATAGCCTTTTCGAGTTTTTTGTTAAGATCCTTTAGAATATAAAGATCCCTGGGTCCGAGATAAAGAGTAAAGGACTTTGTCGTTTCTTGTTGTTGCCTGAGTTGGAGCGAAGGGGTTATGTACGATATTTTGATATTGCCATCAGAAAGGATATCGCTTTTAACACTTGATTCTTTATTCTTTTCATTAACAATAGCAGCCATAAAATACGGTTCTTCACGGGCAATCCATTTTATTTGGCCAGAAAATTGTTTATCTTTTAGCTTATCAACTTTGACCTCTTTTAGTTTATTATCAAGAAGAAGGCCCATTCCCTCAAAGGCGCCATAGCTCTTTTTGGTATTTTGTGGAAGGTGTACAAGATGTAATGCAAGGTTATCATCAATTCTGTGTTCTGATTTATTATCTATGTTTACTGATAGATCAATATAGTAATGTTCAGCGTAGAAAATAAATTTTGTTTGGATCTCTATTCCCTCAGGCGATTCCCATGTATAGATCAATTTTTTAGGCTCATCACCGGGTCTGATAGCAATTTCTTTACGGCTTACCTTATAAGTACTCCAATCAACATTGGGTATGTTTTGCCCGGAGAAGCCGAGCTTAAAACCACACCCATTGTTTTTAGTATGAATTATTTCTTTTAAGGGAGAGGTTTTATCAAGTGTTGATCGATATTTCTTCAATTTAAAACTCTTTATAAGAGGACCGGAACCAGAGAATGTAGCTATATAAAGGTCTGTTTCAACAGTAATATCTCCGGTATCTCCTTTTTCCGTCTCTAACATAACGTCCCGCTTCGGGCCTGTGGCTACTGGGCTTTCTTCTAAAACAGATTGAGATTGATCGTTTTGTCGACTTTCTTCTTTTGTTGGCACTGATTGTTGATCTGTTGGTTTATCTTTTGGCTGTGGGCCGAATAAAACGGACCAGATCAGAAATACAAGAAATGACAACCCTAAAGCCAACAAAGTTCTTTTATCCATAAATAGATTCCCATTCTAAAATAATGTAAATTATAATGGCTAATGGTTCAATTATCAACCTATGCTGCTCGATTGACAAATAAAATGCTAAATAATGTTATCGAAACTCAAAGATCCTATTAAATAGAAATTTAGCCTCTTGGAATGTGTCTGGATAGGGGCATGAGTTACGCTTAGAAGAGATTTGTCTTCTACACGGGGCATAAAGTCCAACCTATAATTCTAACAGGTCTTAATTGAGAGGATCATACCCCCCTGGATGAAAGGGGTGGCATTTCAGGATCCTGATTAAAGCGAGATACCCTCCTTTTAATACACCGTATTTATTAATGGCAAGGATAGCATAGGTAGAACAGGTGGGCATAAAGCGGCAAGAAGACGGCATAAATGGCGATATAAATAGCTTATAAAGTTTAATTAATGCAATGATATATGCTCGAGGTTTAAAAGAAAGGACCATTATTTTTTAGCAGTACGTTTTCTAACTCCTCTTGTACCTTAAAAAAGTCGAACTTATTGTTTCTTCTTAAAACAATAATTATAACATCATACCCTTTTGGAATCTTTTTTTTATTTAGCCTAAAGGACTCTCTTATCAATCGCTTAATCCTGTTTCTTTTTACAGAATTCCCAACCCTTTTGCTGACTATTATGCCTAGTCTTGTAATATCCCTCCCATTATCATTTATAATAATAGCAAAGTTTTTTGTATAGTACTTTTTTCCTTGAAGCTTTAAAGAAATGAATTCTCCCTTTTTTAATATTCGCTCCTCTTTTTTAAAAGAAAATACTCGCATCTTAAAAGCTTATCGCTAACATATGCGCAAACCCTTACCCCTTATATAAGACTGCTAAATATGATATTCTAAACAGAGAGTCTTTTTCTGCCTTTAGCCCTCCTTCTCTTTATCACATTTCTCCCACCCTTACTGCTCATTCTGGCCCGAAAACCATGGGTACGAGATCTCTTTATATTGCTTGGCTGAAATGTTCGTTTCATAAACTAGTTTTCCTTCAATTAGAAATTGATCGTTTTAATAATCATAGGTAATTTAAGTTGTCAAGATAAAAGAGACATTTAAACTATTTTATATTTGATAAATCATTTGAAATTAATTATACATAATATTCAGAAAAAGCTTATGGAAAGGAGACTCAATGTTATTAGATCCTATACTTGGTTTATTCTCTAATGATCTTGCTATTGACTTGGGCACAGCCAATACCTTGGTGTATGTAAAGGGTAAAGGAATAGTGTTGAATGAACCCTCTGTGGTGGCAATAAAGAAAGGAGATAGAGGAGGAAACAAGGTATTAGCAGTAGGGAAAGAGGCAAAATCAATGCTGGGCAGAACCCCTGAAGATATTATAGCAACCAGACCAATGAAAGATGGCGTCATTGCTGATTTTGACATCACCGAAACCATGCTCAGATATTTTATTCGAAGAGTGCATAATAGAAAATCTTTAGTAAGACCTAGAATAGTTATATCTATTCCATCGGGCATAACTCAGGTCGAAATGAGGGCAGTCCGTGAATCTGCAGAGTCAGCTGGAGCCAGAGAAGTATATTTAATTCAAGAGCCTATGGCTGCGGCTATAGGGGCAGATTTACCCATAACTGAAGCAACGAGCAATTTAGTTGTCGATATAGGGGCAGGGACTACAGAAGTTGCTGTTATTTCTTTAGCAGGGACTGTTTTTTCAAGTTCAGTAAGAGTGGCCGGTGATAGGATGGATGAGGCAATCCAGCAGCATATCAAAAGAAAATATAATCTTTTGATTGGTTTTCAAACGGCAGAGCTAATCAAAATCAATATTGGGGATGCATGTCCAAATGAAGACGCAAAGTATTTAGAGGTTAAGGGCAGAGACCTGGTCACAGGTATACCAAAGATCCTCACTATAGATTCAGAGGAGGTTAGAAAGGCGATATCTGAACAGGTAGATGCCATTGTTGAAGCAGTAAGAATTGCTTTGGAGCAGACTCCACCTGAATTATCTTCTGATGTAGTAGACAATGGCATAGTTTTAACTGGTGGTGGCGCACTATTAAAAAACCTTGATGTCCTGCTTCGTGAGGAGACACATCTGCCGATAACTATCGCGGATGATCCTTTGATTACGGTTGTGTTAGGGGCAGGAAAAGTCCTTGATAACCTATCGATTTTAAGAGAGGTTGCAATAAAATAATCAAAACACTTAGGTTTACAATAGTTGGCCGTTTTTTTTAAACATAGGGTAAAATGGATTTCCTACATTTTTATCATCCTTTCCTTAATACTCTTGTCTCTCAGTATTGGAAAGGGCAGGGAGTGGAATCCTGTAGAAAAGCTTGTGATTGAGGCTATTGCGCCATTTCAAAAAATTTTTATAGAAACAATATCTGCAACGAAGGATATATGGAAAACTTATTTTTTCTTAGTTGAAACACGCCAAGAAAATTCTCGTCTAAAAAAAAAGATAAGGCTCCTTGAGACGGAAAACAGCAGATATCAAGAGCTATCATTATCTAACCAGCGTCTGCAACAACTCCTTAGATTTCAAGAAAAGATCACGGAGCCCATATTGGCAGCAAGAGTGATTGGGTGGGACTCAAGCGCATTATTTAAATCTATCATTATTGATAGAGGTGAAAACGATGGCCTTAAGATAAATATGGCGGTAGTAAATTCAAAAGGCGTGGTTGGAAGGACAGTATCTGTTTCCCCTAATTATGCCCAGGTATTATTGATTGTGGATCAAAACAGTGCTGTCGACGGATTGGTTCAAAGATCAAGATGCAGGGGAATGCTTAAAGGAAGAGGATTAAACCAATGTTATTTTGACTATGCAGTAAAGACATGCGATATAAAAAGAGGTGATACCATTGTAACTTCAGGGCTGGGAAGCGCATTTCCTAAAGGTCTCTCTCTGGGTACAGTGAACAATATAAACAATTCTCCTAATAACCTATTCAATGATATTATAGTAGATCTAGCTGTCGATTTTTCAAAACTGGAAGAGGTTCTCGTAATTTTACGGTCAGGTTTTGTTCCCGGGGCAGGCCTTGATGATTAAAGATTTAAGAGCCTGGATTGCAGGGAGATTATTGTATAGATGTCATCGCAAGAATTATTATAGCAATACTGAGACCTTTGAAAAACCCGGCGATTTTCATCATCCCCAAAAAGACGATGGACTTTTTTGAAGTGACTGGTGGAAGGGTGCTGTCTTTTCGTAACGTATCAGTGGGGGAACCCGCAGGCCCCGATTTATCGGGGCAATGCGGAGGGGGCAAAACTCCCCCATGGATACGTTGCTGAAAAGACCAGCCCGGGAGCCTCGGAACTGAAAAAAGGCCCATCGTCTTTAGA
>JAWOBA010000180.1:0-6535 GCA_046498285.1 Desulfatiglandales bacterium
GGACTCCCTTTTGTAAAGCAATTTCTCAGCATATGCAATCTTAAAAAATGAAAACCTGCAGAAAGATGTGAGAATAAAGATTCAAGGTTCGTGGTTAACCTTCTGCATTTGTTATACTATGAGGCCTTTGAAAAACCCGGCGATTTTCATCATCCTCAAAAAGACGATGGACTTTTTTGAAGTGACTGGTGGAAGGGTGCTGAAAAGACCAACCCGGGAGCCTCGGAACTGAAAAAAAGCCCATCGTCTTTAGATCAAGCGGGGTTATGCAAAGGTCTCAATTGGAGTGCTGTTCAGTTCTGGTTATATATGCATGAAAAATAGAGACGTAAAAACTGCCACAGTATCTTTCTTGATTCGCTCAAACCTTTTCGGCAAGTGGCCCTACTTTGGTCAGTCTATAAAGGCCAGCCTAAACTTGTTCGGACCTTGCTCTCAACAACGATTGTATCAGCCAAACATCGAGTGGCCGCATTATTTCCAGACTCTCAAGATGCTCCATGTTTTGAAATTGATGCCCCTGCCTATAATATTGAAGCATTATTCAGCGGTGAAGAGGTACGCCTTTCACTCGCAATAGTTCGTATGGACCGGTGCTCAGACTTTAAGGAGTATATGCGAAACACAGGATCCCTTGTGGGGCTGTTGTCAGCACCTATCAGTATACTGCAATGCATGTGGGTATACCAAGAGGAGCTCGCGCAGTGTGTAAACCACCGTTTCAGCAGCCGCTCAAGTTGAGCCGGTAAAAAGGGCTGCCGAGTGGAAAAAACTATATCTTATGAATATTTTTGTGCTGGACAGACATGTGAAGAAGTGTGCTCAATACCATTGTGACCAACACGTGTCTAAAATGATACTTGAGAGTGCACAAATTATGTGTACCGCTTTACATAAAATGGGATTTACAACCCCTTACAGACCTACCCATGGTAAACACCCCTGTATTTTATGGGTTGAAGAGAGTTATTCAAATTTTATCTGGCTTGTACAATTAGCTTTTGCATTAAATACCGAATATAAATATAGATATGAAAAAGATAATGACCATGCATCAATGCAGGCTGTTCGTGAAATAGAACATTTGAAATTTCCTGATAAAGGGTTGACTGAATTTGCCCAGGTAATGCCAGAAAGATACAAATACAGAGGGAATGCAGTCAGGGCCTACCGATCATTCTATCGCGCTGAAAAAGTAAAATTCGCGCGATGGACCAAAAGGCCAATTCCACGGTGGATGAATATACATTAAGAAAAATTTTACAAGAGATATTCGATCCGAACCTGTAAGCTATCCATGTATCTCAAAAAGAAACAATCTTGAGAAAAAAAGAAAAAGAAATCACTAAACAGTCAGCCATTGAAGCCATTATTACAAAATCACTTGTTTGTCGTCTTGCCTTGTCCGTTAACAATGTTCCCTACATGGTACCATTGTGTTTCGGCTATAGAGATAGGGTCTTGTATTTCCATAGCCCTCTCAAAGGAAAAAAGATCGATATCATTAAAAAGAACCCAAAGGTTTGTTTTGAGTGTGATATAAACACCGAAATCGTAGAAGCTGAAGATGCTTGTCGTTGGAGTATGAGATACCAGAGCGTTATCGGGTTTGGAAAAGCTGCTCTTCTTGAAGACGTAAATGAAAAACAAACAGCACTCCGCATCATCATGAGTCAATATTCTGACGGAATATTTGAGTATAATGATGCCGCATTAAAAAAAGCGGCAGTGATCAAGGTGGAAATAGAGAGTATGACAGGAAAACAATCCGAATGGTGATAGTATAAAATTTGATATAAAAAACTTAACAGAATAAAGGGTTGCTGTATGTGCCGATGCGCTTTCCTTACGACGGACTCTTTATCAGGATACGTCAGCGACGATGAACTGACAATCAAACACCTTCACGACTTTGGCTGGAGTGTTGAGATGGTTTCATGGCATAGGAACTATAACTGGAGTCAATTTGATGTGGTGGTAATTCGTTCCACTTGGGATTACCAGAGAGATCCTGACGCCTTTCTTGCTGTTCTGGAATCTATTGATCATTCCAATGCCCATCTGGAAAACTCATTGGAATTAGTACAATGGAATTTGCGAAAAACATACCTTCGCGACATAGCGTTGAAAGGTGGTTTGATAATTCCGACTCTCTGGCAAGAAGAGACAGTCGATAGGAAAAAATTAGAATCTTTCTTTGACGAACTCGAAACAGAGGAGATTATAATCAAGCCGATCATAGGTGCAAGTGCAGGCTATACGTTTCGTCTTCCTCGAAGCCAAAGCAACGTAAAGATACCTATGCTTGAAAAAATATTTGACAGGCGTGCATATATAGTGCAGCCTTTCATGCCAAATATTGTGGAGGAAGGTGAATTTTCCCTTATCTATTTTGAAGGTATGCATAGCCATACAATTCTAAAAACCCCAAAGACAAATGACTTTCGCGTGCAAGAAGAATATGGCGGCAATATAAACCTCGTAAAGGCTGAGCCAGAGTTGTTGCAGAGCAGTCAACACGTCATTGACTCTCTTCCTCAGAGACCGCTCTATGCAAGGGCAGACTTTATACGAACTGAACAAGGCACATTTGCCGTAATGGAACTGGAGTTGATTGAGCCTGTACTTTATTTCCGCATGGATGCGGACTCTCCAATGCTATTTGCCCATGCACTAACAACACGACTATGCTGCTGAGAAAATAGCCATATAATCAGTGTTTCAAGGGCACAGCCTAATTGGTGCATCTTTAAGTGAGAGCTTTGCATAACTCATATTTATTTTACGAGAATGGACTTTTCTTCAGTTCCCTCCGGGCCGGAGGCCACCAGTCACTTCAAAAAAGTCCACCCTCTTCATGCACAGAGACAAAAATGGTCCGGTTGTGCAAGGCTCTCTAAGTGCGTGCCTGGATCCGTGGAAGCTGTTGAAACAACTTACATCATATTTTCAAGCCGTTCTATCCTCTCCACTGGTGGTGGGTGTGAATAGTTGAACCAGGAAAAAAGGGGATGTGGTGCCAAATTTGCTAGGTTGTCAGCATTCAGTTTTATCAGGGCATTCTTCATTGGTCTGGCTGTCCCCATCAATGAAACAGCAATATCATCGGCTTCCCTTTCATACTTTCTTGATAGAGCGGATCCCGCAGGCCTTACAAAATAGGCAATGGGGGTCAATATGACAGGTACAAGAAACAGACCAACATAGTCAATCTGTTCCTGGAAACCGAATGTCTGGTAAAGTAGTTGCCAATTGAGTAATTTTGCAACAATAAAGAGACCAATTAAAGACATTACCTCTAATAAAACGAGTTGTTTTATGATGTGTTTTTTTAGCCAATGACCCGTTTCATGGGCAAGGACCGAGAGGATTTCTTCATCAGGATGGGATGCCAAGAGGGTATCGAATAAAACAATCCTTTTGATTTTGCCGATTCCTGTGAAATAGGCATTGGTGTGTTTGCTCCGTTTGCCGGCATCCATCTGAAATACCCCTTTAACTGCAAGCCCCGCTTTCCCCATGAGTGTAGCAATTTTCCTTTCGAGTTCTGCATTGGCAATTGGTTCAAATTTATTAAACAGGGGAGCAATCAATACCGGGTATAACCACATAATCAATAGCTCAAACACTGAAAGCACTATCCATGCGAAAAACCACCATGCATTGTTGATATAGTATACTAATGTCAATAGAAAAAAGATAACGATACCGCCCAGAATACATGATATGGTTATACTTTTCACCCAATCTATGGCCCATAACTTCATAGTTTTGGTATTGAATCCGTACTTATCTTCGATCACAAAGGTACTGTAGAGTTCAAATGGGATATCAAGCAGATTGGAAATCACTGCAATAATGGCAAAAAAGACCAGCCCACCTCCTACAAAACCTATATGCCAGGAAGTTATTGTTTCAACCAACCATGGCAAAAAGCCAGTTAATAAAATGGCAAGCAACACCATGCTATCAAATAGTTTTTGGACAATTCCAAATTTGGTAGAGTCTGCTGTGTATGCTATAATTTTGGAAAATTTCACTTCGTCGACTGTACCTTGAAAAATACGGGGAACATGATTTTCCTGCTGGCGTAAATGGATTATATTAATCGTGTTTAAAAAAAGCTGAAACAGTAATTGAAAGATAAAGGCTGCCAGAAAACTGATAAGCAATGCATTAAGCTGAATCATTGGTGTAATCCATAGTTCTTAGAAACCATATTATCCCGTACCGGATTGTTTTTTCCAGCGAACTCCCTCTTCACAGAGATCAATCACGCTGCATTCCTGATGCCGTGGTCTTCGTGCGACGCAGATAGCCCGTCCATGTAATATGAGAAGATTCGAAAAGAGTCTCCATTTTTCTTTGGGAATAATCTCCATAAGGTCGAATTCTACCTTTGTGGCGTCTTTATTGTTAGTCAACCCAATAAGTTTACTCAACCGTAGAACATGTGTATCAACCACTATACCTGGGATTCCATACGCCTCAGTAAGAACAACATTTGCGGTCTTCCTCCCAACTCCAGGGAGAGATACCAAATCTTTAAGGTTATCCGGCACATTTCCACTGAATTGTTCTAATAGAGTGCTGCAGCAAGCCTTAATTGATTTGGCCTTATTTCGAAAGAATCCAGTAGGTCGAATATATCTTTCCAGTTCACTAAGGTCGGCTTGAGCATAGTCTTTTGCACACCTATATTTAGCAAATAGCTCCTTGATTACCTTATTTACGGTGACATCAGTGCACTGGGCCGAAAGGACCGTCGATACCAAAAGCTCCAAGGGATTCTTAAAAGTAAGGGCGGTTCCGGCATGAGGGTACTCGTTTTCGAGGATCTCGATTATTTGGGTTACCCTGTCTCTGGAATGTGCCACTTTCATGTGTTTTTCTCTTCCAATGTGAGTCCGACTCAAAGGTTTCACCTGAGCATCAGACAGTACACCACAAGTATTATCTTTGATTGTGGCCAATCATGTCTCTTTATGTCTTCATTCCCTCTGAGAGCTTGGCAGAACTATATTTTTCTAAAGAGGGCCGGCACTTCTTCAGTTCCAGGGCTCCCGGGTTGGTCACTTCAGAAAAGTCTACTCTCTCTATTTGAAGTAAGAAAAATGGTCAGGTTTTGCAAAGCTCTACATTCCCTCTATGACCTTTATTAATCTATACAGTGTTTGATTTATCGGCATTGGGATACTATACTTTTTCCCAAGCTCAATAACCTTTCCTGCAAACATTTCTACCTCTGTTTTTCTTTTAGCCTCCACATCTTGAAGCATGGAGGTCTTACCCTGAGGGGAAAGGGTAGAGAGAAATGAATTCCAATTTTCTATGTCGTCTTCAACTAAATGGATCCCTTCTGCTTTGGCTATGGTTATAACTTCTCTCATTGCCGATTCCATGAGCTCCCTTGCCTCCTGTGAATTTTGAAAAACCGCATAGGGTGCCCCCAATGCAGCCGAGACCTGATTAATTCCTACATTAATCATAAATTTCCACCAAAGGGTTCGAATCATATCCTCAGGTGTTTCGTATATAATCCCAGCCTGATTGAAAAGCGATTGGACTCTCAAGACACGCTCAGTAAGATGAAAATTATTTGCCTCTCCAAAGATTAACTTCCCCTGTTGAGAAAAGGTGATGCTATTGTTCTCTCTTACCGCATCAATACCCACTGCAACACCATAGAGCACTTTGTCTGCACCATAGACTGAAGCAATCTGTTCTTCACTTTCAATGCCATTCATAATGGATAGAATTAAGGAGTCCACCCCTACCCTATTTCTTATATCCCTTATTGCTGATCCGAGGTGATGATGCTTGACGGCTACTATGATAAAATCAGATGGCGGTGCCTGCTCTTCCGGCCTGATAACATTGAAAAAATAATGCTTTCCATTCACGACCAGCCCATTTTCTTTCAGGGGGTCATAGCGATTGCCTGCAGCCACAAAGGATATACAATTTTTATCCATTTCATATAATTTGCTCGCATAGCAGGCACCCATGGCTCCAGCACCAATAACTGCTATTGTTTTAATAGGTGTGTTCATGCATTGTCCATCCGCTATAATTTGTTTGATCTTACTATCTTAACGTTGACCACTAAAAGGGCTATAATTTTTTCCAGGGGCCCGTTCACAACTTACCCGCTCATGCTTTGCAATGCTAGACGTTTTGCTCTCCGGCAGGCCGGACAGAAGGGCGATATTGTAATCCGTCTTCGAATCTCCAGACCTCAATGTTCAACCGAATTCCCTTCCGCCAATTCTTTCCACTCATGCACCTATTAAGGAAATTTGACATGATTTATTTCGACATCGCAGCCGAAGGATTGCGTGATTATAAATACAAAATTGATGGTTTCGTAAAAAGTCATTTTACTCGCTCATGATGCCCATTTTGGGATTCATCAAATGCTTCGCTAAATTCCAAAAACTCGGCCTAAAGGCCTCAAACCTGCCCGCCATCGCACCCGCTCAGGCGAGGCGGGCGGGCAATTTGTCCCGCTTGCAGCGGGATTAACGCTCAGCAT
>JAWOBA010000255.1:0-5889 GCA_046498285.1 Desulfatiglandales bacterium
TCCGGAGTTGTTGAATCAACTTTATTGATGAATGAACTCACTACAGAATTAATTGCTGATGGTCACCACCTTCCACCGAGCCTAATAAAGTTAGCACTTCATTCTAAAGGCTTAGACAAAGTATGTCTGGTAACTGACTCGATGAGTGCTGCGGGAATGGGGCCCGGGAAATATGAATTGGGAGGACTTGATGTTATTGTAGAAGCAGATATTCCGGAAGAATTTGAAATTCCAACCCAGGAAAATAATTATGTTGCCAAACTTACAAATCGTCAATCCTTTGCCTCCAGTGTTTCTACTATGGATCAGTTGGTAAGAAATATGGTTAACTTTGTGGATCTCAATATCCGTCAGGCTGTACAATTGGTGACCTATAATTCCGCTAAGATACAGGGATTAGAAGATCAAATAGGTGTCTTGGGAGAAAACAAAAAGGCTGATATTGTTGTTTTTGATAACAATATAGCCATTAAGATGACTATTGTTGATGGTAAAATTTTGTACAATGTAATATAAATTTTCTCATATTTGTAGGAGAGTCATCCTCTTCAGGATTAAAATTGGGTTAACAGGCTAATTCGTTTTTCTTGACAAAAAAGGAGATATTTTCTAATATAATAATGAACAATGTTGGTTGGTTATATATTTAGGAGGTTGTTGAATATGAATTACCTCCATTAAAATTCATAAATTCCTGCATCTCGTTTACAGAGATCTTTCTTAATATATTTATATAAATATTAAAATAGCATAATATAAATATATGAAAAACATTTAGGAAAAGATTTTTATCGTTATTTTTTAAAATATCTTATCATAATTAAAATTTTCCATTTTATATAGAAAACAAAAAAGGAGGTGAAAATTTATCTCATTTTATTTAAAATATTTTAGGAGGTATTAGAAATGTTTAAAAAGGCTTTGCTTTTTCTTTTTAGTTTGATAATTATATTTTCTTTTTCCTGTTCTATTCATGCCCAAGATGAATGGAATCCCTCAAAACCGATTACCTGTATTGTTCCATGGTCTGCTGGTGGGGCTACTGATCAAATTACCCGTTTATGTGCCGGTGAATTAGAAGAAGCATTAGGTCAAAAGATTGTTATTGTTAATCAGCCCGGAGCTTCTGGTTCGGTTGGCACTAAGACCGTAATGGATGCCAAGAGAGACGGCTATAGCTGGGCTTCCGGTGCGGTAGGAGATTTGGGTACCTATAAGATTTTAGGATTTCTGGATACTCAGGTAGAAGATTGGCATATTTATCTTAATGTAGCCAATGTCATGGTTATCTCTGTACACCCTGACACTCCCTATCAGACTTTCCAGGATCTTTTAGATGCTTTTAAGGAAAGGCCGGGAGAAATTACGGTATCAACTGCCGGAATGATGTCTGCAGGACGTGTTGCAATGGAAGGCATTAAAAAAGTAACGGGAATAGAGTATGAGCACGTTACCTATGACGGTGGGAACCCGGCTGTTATTGCTTGTGTTGCAGGTGAGACCGAAGTTACCGCTCAACTGGCAAGTGAACAGGCTGATATGATCAGGGCAGAAAGACTTCGTCCACTTGCTGTTTTAGCTAAACAACCATTAGAAATAGCTGATTATGGGATGATTGATCCGATTACCAAATGGTTACCTGATTTTGAACCAACTCCTTCCTATTTTGGAATATTTATTCCCAGAGGTGTTCCTGATGAAGTGATTCATACTATGAATAGGTTATGGCGTGAAGTGATTACCGGCAATGAAAAAATTCAAAACTATGCTCAAGACAGAGGTGCTATTTTTGTTCCCTATTGGGGATTGGAAGGGTTAGTAAGATCTTTCCCTGTTGTTCAGTTCTATGCCTGGTTGTACTATGAAATGGGGAGGGCAGAAAAGACTCCTTATGATTTAGGTATTTCACAGCCTTAGAAAAAAATCGAGTAAAAGATTGGGGGGTTACTATTTTAATCGTATCCTCCCAATCCTACTTTATAAATGCAGTAATGAATTATTTGCAATCTGATTGATAAAATAAAGGAGAACAAAATGGAACCCAAGAGAATGGATAAGGCTGATTTTGTTACTTCCCTGTTTCTATCATCTCTTGGTTTAGCAGTCTTTGTATTATCTATCCGTATGCCTACTTTTAAAGAACTTGGTGCAAATCCTTACTCTGCTCCCGGAATTGTACCTGCAGTCTTAGGAATAATATTATTCATACTGGGAATTGTATTATTGCTACGTTCTATTTCAAGAAAAGGATATTCTATAAAGGTTTCATTTAACGGAATAATTTCTTTGCTTAGACGTAAGTCCATTAAACGTCTAATAATTGCTTTATTTCTTTCAATAGCTTATGTGCAATTATTAGGGAAGATGAACTATTTTTTATTAAATAGTTTATATATTTTAATATTTATTCTGGCATATGAGTTGGATTTCAGGCAAAACATAATAAAACAAAAGAAAACAATTATTATTGCTCTTTCTGAGGCATTTTTAATTGCGGGATCAATTGCCCTTGTTTTTCAATACATATTCCTGGTCAGGCTTCCTTAAAATTTAAATTATCCGGAGAAAAAAATGTTACAGGGATTATCAGAATTAGCAATCCAGCTAACTCAATTTTTAACATCAAGATATATTTTTGATATCCTGTGGAGTACCCAATTAGGTATTATTGTGGGGATGCTCCCTGGTTTAACCGCTACCATGGGAGTAGCATTGATGACAACTCTGACTTATAAATTTGCCACAGATCATGCTGTACTCATTTTAATTTGTATGTATGTCGGAGCCATTTTCGGAGGTAGTCGTACAGCAATTTTAATTAATATTCCGGGAACTCCGGCGAATGCCGCCACTACAGTAGACGGTAATCCACTTTCAAAGCAAGGACGAGCAGGAGAAGCAATGGGAATAGCTACTACCGGTTCATTTTTAGGGTCTTTATTCGGTATGACGATGCTGGCTGTATTTACTCCCCTACTGGGAAATGCTGCTCTTAATTTTCTTTCTTTTGAATTTTTTTGGTTAACGATTTTTGGAATTATTATATGTGGTAGCTTAACAGCACCAAAAGATCCCTTAAAGGGATGGATTTCCGGTTTTTTCGGACTTTTTGTGGCGATGATTGGAATGGAGGGAATGCATGCTTATCGAAGATTTTCTTTTGGAAATGTTGATTTGGCAGGTGGGATTGAATTGCTCCCTGCCATGATTGGTGTTTTTGGTTTTTCGGAAATTTTGATGGTAATGAAGCAGCCGGCTATAAAAATTGTAAGTAATAAGATTGAAAAAGTTATTCCCTATCCTCGTGAAGTTTTAAAATATTGGGGCCAAGCATAACTACTGTGAGCCAGAAATGGATAAACAATGCTCAAGCTGTGGCGGGTTTTGTGGTGAGGTGTGTGAGCGTGAGAATGTAAAGTCAGACCTGCTTAACCAAACTTGTTGCGGATGCGGGCGGTCAGCAGGCTATGCGCTGTACTGTGGGTGGTGTTGGAGCGAATTTGATAAACCTGTCGCTGACGTAAGCATGTCCGGAGAACGTGTACCAAATCCGGACAAACAGCGACAATGGGTAGGACTAACCCCAGAGCAAAGAAATAACATCATGCAAGAGCATGGCAAAGATTGGAAAAGGTACACAGAAGCAGTGGAGAGACAGATTCAGGAAAACAACTCTTAAGCCTCGCTCATCTCAATGCGGATACACTTAGCATCAAAAGCGACAACGTCGGGATTGGCATTAAGCGAGCGTATAGCGTGATCTCTTTTTGCCTCGCATTCTTTTTGTTCAAACATTGCGGGCGATTCAGCAAACCCGCACCCCTGACCACTCAAGCACATATACAAGATTACAACCCACATAGCGCCACCTCACTGAGGACAGACTGCGTTAAAAATTTCTATAAATCTTGCGCCATCTTCTAACGTCTTGGGCGTGTCTTTAACTGAGTAGGTAGGCAAGTCCCTAGCCAACTCCCTGCAAACCGTTCTAGAGGTCTCTAAGGCGTTTGTAGCGCCGCAAGCGCTCAACAGGAGTGAGGTTGTTACCGTCAGCACGCCGTACACGATCAGCCGCATCTTCTATCTCCCTCGATTTCTTTATGTTGGCACGCTCGTGCTCAATTTGGGTATCCTCTGAGCCTGTACGCCTGCCGTACATATAAATTCCCCATATGACACCTAAAGCGCTCACAGCGGCTATCACATAGCCTTTAAGCTTTAACCAGATTGCCATTGACCTGACCTCATTTGCTCTGCCATTTCCTGCGCCCGCTCAGGTGTTTGCTTTGCCCAAAGCGACTTCAACATGTTGTCACCCGCCGCCTCATAATCGCCTGCCTCAATTAGGCTAAGGGTTTTCTTGAACTTCAGCAAACCAGTGACACCCATTTGGAATGCCATGTTCATTAAGACGGCTTGCCTAGGTGCACACAAAGTATCAAAAACAGTAACATTACGGTGAAGCACTGAAACAATACTGCCAATATCGTTTTGTAATAAATACTCTGCCTCAGCCTCGCTGATACCGCCGCCTTTACGCTTATCAATCATCCGACCGATACCGATGGTCAGGTAGCCGAGATGATCTTTATAGGCGTGCAATACAATCCCTTCATGGCGCTTTATCTGCTCCACCCCCTTGGTCATCAAGGCGTGATTGTTTGATAACTCTTGCGAGTGGTGAGGCGATGATGCAGACGACTCCGATGACTTTGAAGATTGAGTCTGGGATTGATTCGGTGACTTCAGTCGGGAGAGCATTGACAGCAGTTGCGAGAGCATGGGGAAATCCTTCAGCTAAAGTTAATAATGCGCCGCCTACTATGGACAGCCTGACCGACCACCACTTAGACCAGTCGCGAGCATTGTTTACTAGTTTCATACCGGCGAGCCTCTAAAATATGCGACACCATCGACGACCGCGCAAAACTCAGGATGAATCAATCGACCGTTAACAATGGTTAAAACCGCAAAACCTGAGCAATGGTTCGATGGGTTATCTTCTGCGTAGCTCATTTGATCACCATCTGTTTCACACAGGGTACCGGTATCAATGCCCCACCGTGAGCCGTTGTAGTCACTGACAATCGTAGCCTGTAGCCTGTGCAAGTGTCCTGTGGCTATCGAAACTCCCGACTTCATAGCATTGTTATAAGTTGCATGAATTCCGTTGGCAAATCTATGCTTGACCATCAGGTTTTTATTAACCATCATCGACATACAAAACAACCATCGAGGGAAGTGTTCTTTTAAGCTAAAGCCTGCCACGCCCTGAAACTCTGGAGCCTGGTTGGCTAGCTTAGACTCAAACCGCATATCATGGTTACCCATTGTAAAGACGAGCTTGGCATTGCCTGCAACCTTCTCGATCTCGCCTAGCCTGTCAGCAACTGCTTCTAGCTCTTCCTTGACTGTAGGCATTTTAAATGTATCGTAACCTGCCTTAGCAAAACGGCTGATTGACGCACCGTCTACAGCGTCGCCATTCATCACCACAATGTCAGGCTTGTGTTTCTTGATCAACTTTACAAACGCTTTGTGCGCTGTGCTGATCTCGTCAGGCCAATAGTGAGCGTCAGAAGCAACAAAGATAGTCGCGTTCTCTATATCCACGTCCATGCGCGACATATGATCACGCACGATATAGTCAGGCGACTTGTTGCTGTCAGCCACAAGCCTAATGTTGTATTTTTTCTCTATCTTTCTGCGCCTAAGATGCACGTTTCTGACATCTAAGCCCGTGCGTGATGCTAGTTTAGCCGCTGATTTTAGCTCGTACCAAAGGTGAATAAAATCATCGTCTGAAACCTTTTGGTTGTACGGTTTGACAGCCATAAGCCCATCCTATTTAATATCGCCTAGCACCGTGATCTTGGTGATCATCCCTCG
>JAWOBA010000276.1:0-17796 GCA_046498285.1 Desulfatiglandales bacterium
TTTACAGATCATGTTGATCCGGATCTCATAGAGGCGGTGCGCACGGGAAGGAGGGAGGAGTTTCGCGCCTTCCAGTGGAAGGGGAAGCTGCCAGATCCGCAGGACTCCGGGACCTTTTTCCAGTGCAAGCTGAAATGGAAAAAGAAGGAAAAACGCGATTCTCGGGCGCTGCTCGATTTTTACCGACAGCTGCTTCAGCTCAGAAAGAACATTCCGGCTCTCTGTCATCTCAGCAAGGAAGACCTCGAGGTACGGAAAGTGGAGGACCGTCTCCTCCTGGTTCGAAGATGGCATGAGGAAAGCCACGTATGCTCCGTAATGAATTTCAGCTCACAGGAGATTGCTTATCACATCGACCTTGGGCCGGGAAGGTGGAGGAAGGTAATCGATTCCTCTGAGAAGAGGTGGATGGGTACAGGCTCCCTCATGCCCGGATGGTACGTAAGCGGTCGAAGTGTAGCTATGAACGCACTGAGTTTTGTATTATATGAAAAGGAGAGAATGGAATGAATCGTTATGTGTGTATCCATTGCCATTTTTACCAGCCACCCAGAGAAAACCCTTGGCTAGAGGAGCTCGAGCTCCAGGATTCCGCATTCCCCTTCCATGACTGGAATGAGAGGATCACTGAGGAGTGTTACGCGCCGAATACGGCCTCACGCATCTTGGATGCCGAAAAGAGGATACTTGAGATCGTCAATAATTATGCGAAGATCAGCTTTAACTTCGGTCCCACGCTCCTTGCCTGGATGGAACGAACGCATTCTGATGTATACGAGGCGATTATAGAGGCCGATCGGCTAAGCTGTGAGGCCTTTTCAGGGCACGGTTCTGCTATGGCTCAGGTTTATAACCATGTGATTATGCCGCTGGCCACCACAAGGGACAAAAGAACGCAGGTCATTTGGGGAATACGGGACTTTGAATACCGCTTCAAGAGAAAGCCAGAGGGGATGTGGCTCCCCGAGACCGCCGTTGATCTTGAGACGCTTGAAATACTGGCGGAACATGGGATTTCCTTTACCATACTCGCGCCTCATCAGGCAAAACAGGTAAGGGGATTACAAGAGGAGGAGTGGAGGGATGTAAGCGGGGCTACGATTGATCCCAGGATACCGTATCGTTGTAAGCTCCCTTCCGGAAGCTCGATTACACTCTTTTTTTACGATGGCCCGGCGTCGCGGGATGTAGCATTCGGGGGACTGTTGAGAAGCGGCGACGAGCTGGCCTCAAGGCTGATGGGAATTTTTACGAAAAAGGAAGAGACTCAGCTCGCCCACATTGCTACGGATGGAGAATCCTATGGCCACCACCACCGTTTCGGGGACATGGCACTCGCCTATGCCCTGCACTACATCGAGTCGAATAACCTGGCACGGATCACCAACTATGGAGAATACCTGGAGAAATTTCCACCGGCCCTCGAGGTTGAGATCTTCGAGGATACCTCCTGGAGCTGCGCCCATGGTGTCGAGAGATGGAAGAGTGATTGCGGTTGCAGCACGGGGATGCATACCGGATGGAGCCAGGCGTGGCGTGGACCTCTCCGCGAGGCCATGAACTGGCTGGGGGATACTCTGGAGGGCCTCTATGCAAGGAAAATGGCCTCCTATGTTCACGATCCCTGGCAGGCAAGGGATGACTATATTGGGGTTATCCTTGACAGATCGAATAATGTGGTAGGCAAGTTTATCTCTAATCACGGTACCCGGGAAATTTCAGGGCAGGACAAGGTGGAGCTCTTAAAGCTCCTCGAGATGGAACGTCATGCCATGCTCATGTTTACGAGCTGCGCGTGGTTCTTCGATGAGATATCCGGCATCGAAAGTATACAGGTAATGCAGTATTCCTCCAGGGCTATGCAACTAGCAAGGGAAGTAAGCGGGGAGGAGCTCGAGCCCCGTTATCTTGAGATTTTGAAACAGGCCCCGAGCAACGTGACGGAGTTTAATAACGGTGCGGAGGTCTGGGAGGCCTTTGTGAGGCCGGCGACCATTGATCTCCTCAGGGCAGGCGCCCACTACGCTATTTCGTCGTTGTTCGAAGAATATCCGAAAACGGTGCAGATGTTCTCCTACACCACCACCAGCGAAACCTATGAAGTGGAAGAGGCGGGAATCCAGCGGCTCGCCGTAGGAAAGGCCGTAGTACGTTCTGATATCACGGGTGAGCAGCAGGACATGGGATTCGCGGTGCTGCACCTGGGAGACCATAATCTTATCGGAGGCGTCCGTGAGTACATGGGTGATGAGTCATTTTACGGCATGTGTGAGGAGATAAAGAAGGCCTTTGGCAGAAGCGACATTACGGAGATCATCCGATTAATGGACACCTACTGCAAGACGCACAATTATTCGCTATGGCATTTATTCAAGGATGAACAGCGAAAGGTGCTGGACAAGATCCTTGAATCAACGCTCAGCGAAATTGAATCCTCTTTCCGCCAGATTTACGAACACCACTACCCGGTGATGCAGGTGATGAGGGAGATGAGAATCCCCTTGCCCAAGGCCTTTTCTGCAGCCACGGAGCTTATCGTAGGTAAGGATATGAGCCAGGAACTTCAGAGAGAAGAGCTCGATTTCGAGGAGATAGGCAGGCTGGTTGAGGAGATGAAGAGGTGGTCACTGGAGCTGGATAGAAAAAGCCTCGGATTTGCGGTGAGCCATAAGATCAACTCCATTATGCAAGGGCTCTCTCAGGAACCGAAACGGATCATACTCCTTGAGACGATTGAGCGTATATTCAGTGTGTTGGGCGATCTCGATCTAGAGATGGACCTGTGGGTAGCACAAAATATCTTTTTCTCTATCGGCAAGGAACATTATGATGCTATGGAAAAAAGGGCTTCCCAGGGTGACGGAGCTGCTCAAGCATGGCTGGAGCATTTCAACAGCGTGGGAGAAAACCTGCATATGGTGAGCACATGACCGAGATCCCCATTGTCACCTACAGGATTCAGTTCCAACCATCCTTCAGATTTAAGGACATCACAACCTTTGTGCCCTACCTGGCCGAACTGGGGATATCGGATATCTACGCTTCGCCCATATTCAAGGCGAGGGAAGGCAGCACCCACGGCTACGATGTGGTTGACATGAATCAGCTTAATCCGGAGATCGGAGGAATGGAGGGCTTTAGGGACCTCACAGAAATGCTCAGGGATCGGGGGATGGGCTGGCTCCAGGATATCATCCCTAATCATATGGCCTATGCCCATGAAAATGCGATGCTTATGGATGTGTTGGAGAATGGTGAGAATTCACCGTACTACCGGTTTTTTGATATAGAATGGGATCATCCCTATGAGGGTATCAAGGGAAGGCTTCTCGCACCGTTTTTGGGAAGCTTTTTCGGGGAGGCCTTGGAGCGGGGAGAAATCAGGCTCCAATATGATCGAGGAGGATTAAAGATCATCTATTACAGCAGCGCTTTTCCCCTTAGGCCCAAGTCGTATGTGACAGTGCTCAACTACGGGTTAAAAAATCTGGAGGAAAGGCTCGGAGATAATAATCCGGATTTCATCGACTTCCTCGGTATCATAGAGATGTTACATAAGTGCTTATCGGGCCGGGCTGAAGGCGAGAGATACGATCAGGCTGGGATCGTAAAAAAAAGGCTATGGGAACTATATACCCATAATGCCGAGATCGAGGAATACATAGATGATAGTGTCAGAGTATTCAACGGGGAGGCCGGGAGCCCTGAGAGTTTCAACCTCCTCGATTCGCTGCTTTCAGAGCAGTTCTATCGGCTATCCTTTTGGAAGGTCGCCACTGAGGAGATAAACTACCGAAGATTTTTTAATATCAATGAGCTCATATCCTTGAAAGTGGAAGATGCGGCCGTGTTTGCAGACACGCATTCTCTGATCTTCAGGCTCATCGCAGAGGGAAGGATCACAGGCCTGAGGATTGACCACATTGACGGGCTCTATAACCCCCTGGGTTACCTGAAAAGGGTACGGGAGAGAGCGGAAGACACCTTCATAGTAGTTGAAAAGATACTTGATACTGATGAATCACTGCCCTCTCAGTGGCCGGTGCAGGGGACAACGGGATATGATTTTTTGAACCACGTAAATGGTATCTTTTGTCAAAGGCGGCATCGCAGCGCCTTCAATAGAGTCTATTCCCGGTTTACCGGCCTGAGGGTTTCCTTTTGGGACCTTGTAGCAGAGAAAAAGAGGCTGGTAATTGGGAAACACATGGCTGCCGATGTGGATAACTTGGCCTTGCTTATGAAGGGGATAGCAGGGCGATATAGGCATGGTGCGGATATCACGCTCTATGGACTCAGGAGGGCGCTCGTGGAGGTTATGGCCCAGTTCCCGGTATATCGGACCTATGTGAGCCATGAGGAAAGGAATGGGAAGGATGAGCAGTATATACGGATGGCAGTGGGCAAGGCGGAGCAGAGTAATCCAGGCCTGGCAAACGAGCTTGCCTTTATCGAGAAGTTCCTATTGCTCCATTTTGATGATTGTCTTGCTGAACAGGACAAGAACGCATGGATTGATTTTGTGATGAGGTTCCAGCAATTTACCGGGCCGCTCACGGCAAAGGGGTTTGAGGATACAGTTTTCTATGTGTACAATAGGCTCCTTTCCCTAAACGAGGTAGGAGGGAATCCGGATATATTCGGCATTTCCCTGGATGAGTTTCATGAATTTATAAAAAAAAGGACACTCCTTTGGCCCTATGCGATGAACGCCACCGCAACCCATGACACCAAGAGAGGAGAGGATGTTCGGGCAAGGATCAATGTACTCTCTGAAATACCGCAGGAATGGGGACGCAATGTGCAGGCATGGGCCAAGCTGAATAAGAAAAGCAAGAAAAAGCTCAACGGAGTGCCTGTCCCGGGAAAAAACGATGAGTATTTCCTCTATCAGACTCTCATTGGTTCACTTCCTTTTGAGAAAAAGGGGTATCCTGCATTTATTGAGCGGCTCAAGGACTACCTTATCAAATCGGTGAGGGAGGCAAAGGTGTATACTGCTTGGCTCAAGCCCGATACAAACTATGAGGATGCATTCATTGCCTTTGCAGATGAGATCCTGGCTCCATCAAGGGAAAACCGGTTTTTAGATGAATTTTTGCCCTTTCAGAAAAAGGTGGCTTACTACGGGATATTCAACTCCATCTCCCAGACGATCATCAAGATAACCGCGCCCGGGGTTCCGGATTTCTACCAGGGAAGCGAGCTGTGGGATCTGAACCTCGTAGATCCGGATAACCGCCGTCCCGTTGATTTTGGAAAAAGGGCGCGGTTGCTCCAGGCTATCATGGACGGGGCAGAGCAGGATACCCTTCAGTTTATTGATGAGTTGCTCTTAAACAAAGAGGATGGAAGAATAAAACTCTTTGTGATATATAAAGCGCTTCAAACGAGGTTGGAACATCGATTCCTTTTTCAGGAAGGGCGTTACATCCCTCTGAAGGTGACTGGGAATTTCAAGGATCATATCATTGCCTTTGCAAGGCACCATGACACGTTCTGGGCCGTTACCATTGCGCCCAGGCTTTTCACCTCCCTCATCAGGGAGGAAGAGCTGCCGCTGGGCCTGGAGGTGTGGAAAGACACAGCTGTTGTTATGCCTGAGGGAATTTCAGCCTCATTGAAGGATGCCATAAGCGATCAGGTGCTAGAATGGGAAAAGTGTTGCCAGTAGGTCAAGCTCTCACCTACTTTCCCGCCTCGCTCCTTATAGGTAAGGAGGGCAAACCATGAAACGACGTGGCAGCGGTATCCTTCTCCATATCACCTCTCTGCCCTCAGCTTATGGAATAGGGGATCTGGGGCCAGAGGCATATAGGTGGGTGGACTTTCTTGCTGAAACAAAACAGAGCATCTGGCAAATTCTTCCCCTTAATCCAACCGACCTGGCTCATGGCAACTCCCCCTACCAGAGCGTATCTGCCTTTGCGGGGAATCCCTTACTCATCAGCCCCGAGCGTATGGTGAGGGAGGGGTTCCTCACACAATCAGATGTGGAGAATGCGCCCGGCCATCAAATAAGCCCTACTGACTATTCCGCAGTTACCGCCGGCAAAGAATGCATATTAAGGGTTGCCTATGAGCGGTTTCAGCAAGGAGGAACAAGACATGAATATGAGCGATTCTGCTCGGAAAATTCCTCCTGGCTCGAAGATTTTGCCCTTTTTACGGCCCTGAGGGACCGTTTCCCGGGAAAGAGCTGGACTGAATGGCCACAAGAGGTAAGAGACAGGCAGCCAGGGGCCTTGGAATCATTGAAAGAGGATTTTTACGATGCACTTGAGAGGACCAAATTTTTCCAATTTGTCTTCTTCGAGCAGTGGCATGCTCTCAAAGCCTACTGCAACCACCGTGGCATACACCTATTCGGTGATATTCCCATTTACGTGATCCACGAGAGCACGGATGTGTGGGCCAATCCAGATCACTTTGCGCTTGGTGATAACAAAAGGCCCACAATGGTAGCCGGTGTACCGCCCGATTACTTCAGCGAAACAGGACAGCTCTGGGGAAACCCCGTGTACCGCTGGGATGTGCTGCGGGAGAAAGGCTATGATTGGTGGATTCGGAGGGTAGAACATAATCTGGCGCTCTTCGATCTCATAAGGGTTGATCATTTTCGCGGCCTTGTTGGCTACTGGGTAGTTCCAGCAGGGGAAAGAAACGCTGTGAACGGCAGGTGGGTTGAAGCGCCAGCAGAGGACTTCTTGAGCGTCCTGTTCAGAAGATTTCCACAACTCCCTATCATTGCCGAGGATCTCGGGGTGATAACCCCTGATGTGAGGGAGATCATGCACCGCTTTGGACTTCCAGGAATGAAGGTGCTTCTTTTCGCCTTTGGCGAAGATCTTCCCACGAACCCCTACATCCCCCATAACCTTCCCAGAAACAGTGTGCTCTACACTGGAACCCATGACAACAACACCGCGCGGGGGTGGTTCAAACAGGAGGCAACCCCGGAGATCAAAGAAAGACTCTTTCGCTACCTGGGATGGAAGGTGCCGGCGGACAATATTCACTGGGAGCTGATCAGACTGGCCATGATGTCGGTGGCAAACACGGTCATCTTCCCTATGCAGGATATCCTGGGTTTAGGGGAGGAGGCCAGGATGAACCGCCCCGCCACCACAGAGGGCAACTGGCAGTGGAGGCTTTCGCCGGAGCAGGTGACACCCGGTATAACCGATAGGCTTCGGCGGATGACAGAGCTCTACGGAAGAGCTTAGATGGACCTTACAAAATGATATGTCTATAGGGATTTTGATTTTAGGAGTCAAAAACAGCTGATCTCTATCAACTCTTCTTTCTCTGAGCTCGTTTAGCCTCCATAGCCTGCTCAAACACATCAATATACTCCCTGGCTGACCGCCCCCAGGAGAAATTCTGTGCCATGGCCTTGCGCATCATGGCTTGCCATATATCGCGATTTCTAAAGGCCTCGATGGCCCTGCGAACTGCGGCAATCAGCTCATCTTTATGAAAACGATCGAACTTGAATCCCGTGCCCGGTGAGTGAGCCTCATTTGGATCAACGATTGTATCCTGGAGTCCCCCGGTTGCTCGCACAACAGGAATAGTTCCATACTTAAGGCCGAACATCTGGGTCAGGCCACAGGGTTCATAAAGCGATGGTATGAGGAACATGTCACATCCCGCAAAGATTTTGTGGGAGAGTACTGGATCAAAGCCAAGTTTTAGTCCAAATCGGCTTGGATGTTTGGCTTGAAGCTCCAGAAAAAGTTTTTGATAGCTCGCCTCTCCCACAGTCAGAAGAACGAGGCCTAGATCAAGGGCAAACAGCTCCTCTGCGGCCTCTGCCACGAGTCTGCAGCCCTTTTGGTCAAAGAGCCGTGTGACCATGCCCAACACTGGTTTTTCTGCTAAGTCATTCGGAAGTCCCATCTCTTTTAGCAGTTCCTTCTTACACGACGCCTTGCCGGCGAGATCTTGGGGATAGTAGTTGGCCGCAATATTTTGGTCTGTTGCAGGGTCCCAGATCCGGTAGTCAATGCCGTTCAGAATGCCGTGAAGTCGATCCCTCACCGAGTGCATCAATCCTGCCATTCCTAAGCCGTACTCAGGCATCTGGATCTCTCTCGCGTAGGTGGGACTCACCGTGACTACCTCTTGGGCATACACAATGCCCGCTTTGAGGAGGCTCATCTGGCCGAAGTACTCGAGACCCTCCATGGTGTAGTAGGTATCTGGAAGCCCAATACTTTCTCTCCGCTCCGGAGGAACAAGCCCCAGATAGCCGAGGTTGTGAATGGCAAATACTCCTGCGGTATAAGGCAAAACTCCTTGTGCCAACAAGGCCATAATAAGACCGGTCTGCCAGTCGTTGGCAAGGATGACATCAGGAATAAAACCGATTGCCTTGCAAAGGGCGGGGATGCTGCGGGAAAAAAATATATAACGTTCCCGATTATCATTGTACTCACCCTGGCTGCTGCCATAGAGCTCGGTTCGATCGAAAAATTCATCCCTACGGACAAAGTACGCGGGCACACCTGGGCAAAGCTCTCCTGCGAGGATGTCAGCGGTGAGGTTAAGTTTCCCCAAATGGACAGGCAGTCCCATGACAGCGGTCTTAAAAGGGTAGTTGTTTTCCAGTATATTTCGATATGCGGGAAGCACTACGGCAACTCTATGGCCCATATCCCGGAAAACCGGAGGTAGGCTGCCGATAACATCACCCAAGCCACCCGCCTGTGCTAGAGGCGCTGCCTCTGAGGCAGCCACCAGGATATTCAATGTATCCTTCTTCATCACATTTCCATTTTGCAGCTATAAAAATTATGCAGTAATAGGTAATACAATTCCTTTGGTGTCATGCGAAATTTCCTGAATTGTGTTACATGGTAACAATTGTTATCATGCAAAAGTTGCTTCAAGGATCATTTTGGGGTCTTTAGGGTCGACACAAGGTGTAGAGATTATTTCGATCATGCGTCTGAAACGTTTCTTTGTTCTCCTGGGCAGCAGCATTCTAGTCTTAATAAGTAACACGTGAACCTGACATAGTTATCAGCTTTTTTTATTGTTTTTTTTCTCCCATACATCGATCAGATAATCCTTGTAATCTTCAAAAATCTGGGCCTGTTCTTCGACCACGTCTTCCGCCTGATTTGAAGTCATTTTTCGAGTTTGGTTGATGAAGGAAGCTACTCGTCCCATATACAAAGGTGTAATCAGGTTGACCAGCTGGGAGCGGTTATTGTCCCAGCTGTGGAATGTGGCTGCTGTCTCGTAGAGGACATGTACCCAGGTAGTAACCGGCATCACAAACTTTGTCTTAGACTTAGCTGCACATTGCTTGAGTTCCTCAAAACATTCAGGGTAAAATATATCCTTATACAGGCTTTTGAAGTGCCGAAATCCTGTCTTATATTCCGTAACTAGTCGCTCAAGATTAACTTGGATGGGTTCTGGCTCAATAAATTCCTGAAGTCCAAATAGAGGCACGGTCCGGCTTCCTTTAATTGCCTTCCATTGGGCTTCGTGCTCTTCCATAAGGACAAAGAGAGTGTGCACCACTTGGCGGAACATGGGCCCGAGGGACTCGGCTGGATCCTTTTCATCATGGATTTTTACCCCTAGATTGGACTGGCAGATTTTAAAGTTATTGGTAATCGCGTTTGTGGTCATCCACACATCGATACCGTAGCGGGCCACATCAGTTTCCCATACATTCTGCGCTATATAGTAGGCAGCCAGGTCTCCATCAAAGGCGAAGTCTCCGCCTATAGGCTGGCGGATGCGAAGGCCATAAAGGGTGCGGGTAAGATTGTAAACGATGTTGTTGGTTATGGTTCCATCGTATTTGTACCGTGAATAAACAGGAGACACGTACTGATAGCCCTTTTCCAAAATAGGCTCAAGAAGGTATTTTACCCAGTCGCTTGTAATCGACCGAAGGTCTGAATCCACTACCATGCAGGCCTTGACATTTAGGCGCTTAGCTGTTTCAAATACAGACCGAAAAGCCGACCCTTTTCCCCCGGTACCTCGGTAAATGGAGATGATTTTTTCTTGCCAGGGCTTGATCTCAAACTCCTTGGCCACCTCCCTTGTGTCATCAGTAGAACCCCCATCAGCAATGAGAATTACACTCTTTTTATCCTTGTAGTGCTTTACTAGACCGTGGGTGACCATCTGAATGACCTGTGTAATTGTTTTCTCATTATTGTAGCAGGGAATACCCACGAGTATATCCGCTGCCTCGATCTCCTCGATTCGTTTAGAGGTATAACCCCGCAAAGCGGTGTCATAAACCATAATTACCCCTCCCTATAATGTATCAATTATTATATTGTTCCTTTTTTTAACAAGCCTTTGTTATTTACCAGCGGTGTTTTGACATATCCAGTTTATGATCTCTTATTGTCATAGATGATGCAGCTTTATGTAAGTGTAAAGCTTTGAAATTACCTCGAAGATCTTGGCGTATCAAAGGCCTTGATATCGTTAGAATTTTATGTTTATGTCTTTTCTTCTATGCCGACTACCTTTAAAAATCGGTCTGTAATAGCCTCTTCGGCTAGCTTCAGCAGGGACTCCTTGTCCTTGGAACTTCCAAAAAGGCCCAGGTTTACTTTTGCCGCTGCAGCCGTAGAATGACCTCCTGCTTCACCTATGTCCCCAAAGGCTGTGCCCATGGCCTCTCCGAGGTTGATTCGTATATCCTTGTTCCTGCCCGAAATGTGCACTACGTCTTTAGAAAGACCGTAGACTAAAACTATGGTAACTCCCTCAAGTTTTAATAAATGATCCGCAGCCTGGGGAAGAGTGTCCCTGTCTTTAATAAACCCCACATTGGCCAAAAGCAGGCTTCCAATGCTTCTTCTGTTCTTTATGGCTTCACCTAATATATCCAGCGTTTCAGAGGACATAAGGGGTGTCTCGATCTGGTTCAAAAGTTCCTGGGATACCTTAGGATGCAGGAGAGCCACGGCTTGAAGGTCCTTGGGTGTGGCCCCTCTGGTAAAACCAGCGGTGTCGGTTTTGATACCATAGAGAAGTAATGTAGCTAATTCTTCAGAAATCTCATAATCAAGTTTTGTTAAATATTCTGTTAAAATAGTAGAGTTCGCACCGAGTTCAGGCCTTATATCGATATACTCAGCCGAGACCTTTGTGTCATCAAAGGGGTGATGGTCTATAATAATATCAGGCTTAATTTCCCTTGGGAGGGAGTTGTTTTCTCCTGGGATAGATCCCTCAATGAGGGCTATTTTAGAATAGTCTCTTATGTTTGCGATTTTGGCAATGGGTATCGCCTCTATACCAAGAAGATTAATCAGCGCCTTGTTTTCAGCATATCCAATTTCTCCACCATAGATAATATCGGCATGCTTTCCCATCTTTTCTACAATCCTTTTGAGAGTCATGGCGCTGGCGATGGCATCTGGATCGGGGTTGTCCTGGGTAACAATGGCTATCCCCTTAGTAGCTTGATCTATAATTGAGCCAAGTTTTTTAAGATTCTGTTTGGACTCTAATTTTTCAAGGCTTTCTATGACCTGTTCTGCTATAGCAAATGAGGGATAAATAACCTCGTCTATCCCCAGCCCCTTGAAATCCTTGCCGGCGTCCTGCTTGCCTGCCCTTACAATGAGGGGCACTTCATCGCTCATCTCCCTAATTATTCGGACGACCTTGAGGTTTAGCTCCAGATCAGTGGTAAGCACCATTACACCCTTGGCCTGTTCTATAGAAAGCTTTTTTAGCAGCTCACGCGAGGTAATATCACCTTTAACGACAGTATCAAAGCCTGTTTCCATCAAGGCATCTATTCTTTCAGGTTTGATATCCACAAGGGTTACCTTACGGCCTGCCTCTTTCAGACGTTTAGCGGCAAAATGGCCAACTGTTCCAATTCCTAAAATAATATACATGAAAATAACCTCATGAAAGGGTTTCCAATATCCACACGTACATACCATGATTAATAAAATATAACCCTTTATAAATAACTACTTTAAGAAGAGAAAGAATGTATGTCAAGGGAAAGTAGCTAAAATTCAGAAGGATATCTGAGTGAATTATCAGTGAAAAGCTTATTTTTTATTGAGGTTTTGTCTTAATCTAAACTCAATAAGGGGAGGCTCAATAGAAACAACTTTGATTCTGTCGTTTGGTAGAATGATTCGATCTCGAGTGATTCGAAAGACCTTCTTTCCGAAACCGCCCATAGAGAGGTCAATCTCGGCATGTACGTTTCTCCTGCTTAAGGTGCTTGCATCTTTTCGAAGTCCTTGAACAGTAATTGCTATTTCTGGATTCACAGGTTCCAAGATTTCTACTTTTTCAGGGAGATTTTTTACCTCTAGAGGAACCTTTATGGTCACTTCAAAATTCTGCTGTCCTGCAAGTAAGAGCCAGAATAGGCAGACCAAACCTAATGTCATGACCTTAATAGGCCACCTATGAACTGCGAGTGACAGGATCATTTCCGGCCAGGTTTTGGTAGCAGGCCCGGTTGATGCCAGGGCTTCCTGTAGCAGCTTAGAAAGCTGCTCGATATTTGTTACTGGTATCATTTGCCTGCCCTGGGCGATAGATATTTCTCCACGTTCCTCAGATACAACCACTACCACGGCATCACAGCGCTCGGAAAGCCCCAAGGCTGCTCTATGTCTAGTACCCCATTTTTTTGGAAGGCCTTCAGCGGAACTTAGAGGGAGATAGCAGGCTGCCTTGGCGATTCTGCCCCTTCGGATAAGCAAGGCACCGTCATGGAGAGGAGATTCTTTGGGAAAGACACTCAGCAATAGCTCAGGGCTCGGTTCGCTCTCCAATAGAACACCACCAGTAATCAACTCTTCTACCAAATCTGTACGCTCTAAAATTATCAGAGCGCCTGTTTTTCGTTTAGCCAGAGAGAAGACCGTAGTAGCAACGTTCGGTATCCAATCAGAGGAAGTGGAGAAACGGCGGAGCTTGATCATTTGAAGAGGATTGACTTTTTCCAGTACCTGGCGGATCTCCGATTGAAAGAGGATGATTATAAGCACTACCAAAACCTGCCAGAGTATCTGGAATACCCAGGTGGTAAGAAAGAGACCCCAAAATCGAGCAAGGGTAAATATTACTCCCATAGCCAACAAACCTACCAAAGCCTTGAAGGCCTTTGTACCCCAAAACCAGAGATAAAGATGGTACACTAAAACTGAGAGAAAAAGGATGTCTAAGATATCCTGAAATCGTAAGTTTGTTATGATTGAAAAAATATGCATGCTCGATTATCCAAAGGTTTTAAACATCGTCATCAATGTTTATCAAGGTGTTTTAACGGATATCATATGTTCTTATGTAAATCAGGGTGATATATTGAATAAAATATTTCAATGATTTGATAATATGTTATATGTATAAGTAATATAGAAATACATCTATGTACCTACCAGTGAGGCTGATTTCCAACACGTTGGCCCATAACCTCCAAGGTATCTGTAACCACCACGAATGCGTCGGGGTCAACAACAGTAATAAGCCGCTTTAGTCGAGGAAGCTCTTGGAAACTGATAACCGTGTAAAGTACCTGGTGTTTCTCTCTTGTATATCCTCCTTCACCCTGCATTATGGTCACTCCTCGATGGATCTTTTCATGAATTTCGTGGGCAATTGTCTCCCATTTTGGCGAGATGATATGGACAGCTTTTCTCTGGCTCAAACCCATAACCACAAGATTGACCACAGAGGAATTGACATATAAATAAATCAGGGTGTATAGGGCCATCTCAAGTGAAAACAGAACAGCACCTACTCCCAAAATTAGGGCATTGCAGGCAAGTATACTGGTGCCCAGGCGGATAGAGAAACGCTTCATAAGGATAATAGAAAGGATGTCCAGACCCCCTGCTGAACCCAATGACCTCAAAATGATTCCTGAACCTAATCCAATGATGATTCCTGCCAGGAGGGCAGTCAGGATCTTATCATGAACTGGTAGCAAGATATTGGGACATATCAAGGCGCCAGAGAAGATCAATAGTCCTGCTATGCTGTAAAGAAAAAAACGCCTGCCCACATACATCCAGCCCAGTGCAAAAATGGGTATATTCAAAATGAAATAAAGCATTGCTATTGGGAGAGAGGGGGCCAGGTAGTGGATGATGAGAGCTACTCCGGTGAATCCTCCACTCAAAAAATGCTGTGGGATCAGGATTCCATTGATGCCTATAGCACAAAGTATGCTTCCCACGGCAATGAGTATTAAATTCCAGAGCACTTGTTTGGTAGATCCAAGTATAGCTTTCCATGAAAATGCTGTCATATCATCAAAATCTCCTCATGAAGTTTGAATTATCTTTAGAGAATAATTCTCAATTCATATTATAATACTTTTAGCATATATTTCCCACGATAGAAATGGTTTTGGCCCCTTAAGGAGAAAATGATGATACTCGAATGATATGTAGATTGTGAAATTCCAAGCCTGCGTATGGTTAGCTATTGTTCTGTAAAATTCATGATAATTTTTTTGTCCATTGTAATCATTATTCTAAACGGGGTTTCATCCAAACTGCCAAGGAATGCCTTTAATATTTATAGTATCTTTTTGCCGATTGCCAATCATTTTTGATGCAATGTAGCCAGTAACAAAGCCAATCAGTATAGTTAATTAGAATGATGTGGAGTATATCTATTTTCCAGAAAAACAATCGGCGGTGGCAATCAGTGTGTTTTGGTAAGAATTGTCAAAGATAGAACGATTACCTCAATACAAGGATAATTTAGTTTTATAATAAAACGTTGTATTTTACTTGACTATCGACAATTATAAATAGCAGCAGTTTTTGTACCAATTGTTTCCCTCGTTTTGTAAAATAAATCTTTATATAATGGTGGAAAGTTAATGTAGTGATCTGATGGGGAAAAAGACCTGGAGAAAAAGAAAGAATTTATATTGACATCAAATAATTAAGCAGAAGATAATAAAAAGTTATTAAAAAAAATATTTGGGATATATTATGCATGCTCTTCCCCGTATTACTATTACCATGGGGGACCCCTCTGGAATAGGGCCTGAGGTAATCCTTAAGACCTTATTGCGAGATGATGTGTACCAGGTATGCAGGCCTATTGTGCTGGGGGATATAAATGTCCTTAGAATGGTATCTGAGAAGCTCGGGCCACTTTCATTCCATACGATAGAAAGTCCCTCAAAGGTTAACGGAAAACCAGGATTGGTTGATGTTATATCTGTTTCAAATCTCAAGAGGGACTCGTTTATACCCGGGCGACCCACTGTGGATGGTGGGAAGGCTATGGTTGATTATATAAAAAAGGCAGTAGATTTTATTAAGGATGGTTACGTATCAGCAATGGTTACCTGTCCCATAAGCAAAGAGCTCATGCACAAGGCTGGTTGCAGAGTTGAAGGACATACTGAGCTTCTGGCTAAACTTACCAACACAAAAAATTATGGTATGATGCTGGCAAATGAGAGTCTTAGGGTATCACTTGCAACCATACATTGTGCCTTAAAAGAAATCCCTCAAAGATTAAATAAAGAGCTGATAGTAAAAACTATTAGGCTTACTTACCAAACCCTGCAAGAGGATTTTGCGATTAACAAACCTCATGTTGCTGTGGCCGGTCTGAATCCTCATGCAGGGGAGTCTGGTTTATTTGGCCTGGAGGAGAAAGAGATAATACAACCAGCAGTTGATGAGACCAGGAATGATGGTCTGAGAGTAGATGGACCTTTCCCTGCTGATACTATATTTTATCGTGCCATTCATGGAAAATTTGATGCAGTTGTTGCTATGTACCATGATCAAGGCTTAATTCCTGTGAAATTGCTTAATTTTTCAGATTCGGTAAATATCACTCTTGGTTTACCAATTGTGAGAACCTCTGTTGATCATGGCACAGCATATGATATTGCAGGGAAAGGAGTAGCTGATCCATCCAGTCTCATAGCCGCTATAAAGATGGCTGCTGCAATAGCCAGGAGTAGAGAAAAAATTAATGATAAACCTAAATAAGGACTCGTAAATTATATTATTTACTGATAATGCCACATTTCAAAGTAGATGGATTCGTAGAAAGCCCACTGTTGCGTTATGCTTCATTCCCGCTCCCCTAAATTCTCCCTTTGCGAGATGGCGGAGCCGATTTAACAGGGTGAATCATTGCAGCATACCGGTAAGTACGCTTTATTCATCAAGATTCACAAGCCTTGCATTTGAAGCACTTTACTTTGGCGTCCCAATTTAGACTTCCAGCGAGTTCGGTTTATCCGTATGTTGTAGTCGGATTATTAGCTATTGATATAATTCATTATTTTTAACTGTTTAGCCACGAAGGCACAAGGCCACAAAAAAGAGAGAAATATATATTGAATCACAGAGCTTTTTCATGAATGTTTCTAAGGCTCATTACTTTCAATCCCGATTTATCGGGATTGAAAAGACTATAATAAAGAACAATTCTATAGTTGTCGTGCCTGGGCGGCAAGGTATCTGAATACATACCATTATTTTTACTTTTTTACATGTGATTGGGTTCGTTGCTCAAAGGATGCCGGAAGCGGGATAAATTAGATTTTAGGAGTTTGTCAAAATTAAATGACCTATCTTTTATATTGTAGTTTAATTTTGATTATCACGAAAGGTATTGTTTCCTGGTTTCACCCCACATGCTCAGAATCTTTTGAGTAATATTTCATATTCCTTTTTTGTTTACCTTTTGCTATTTTAATATCATAAAAATTTATAAGATGATACAATTTCTTCAAATGAGGGTGTGTAGATCAGGCTCGATGTATAACATCGGCCAAAGAGAAAATACTCAGAGATCCTCCAAAGCCTCATACTAACATAAATAAAAAACAAAAGGGGTAGATGTGATGAAACAGATATTTTCTAAAAAAGCTCCAATTGCAATCGGACCTTATTCACAGGCAATAAAATCAGGAAGCTTTATTTTTTGCTCTGGACAAATTGCGATTGATCCAAAAACGAATGAGTTTAAATCAGGTACCATTACGGAAGAATCAACCAGGGTGATAGAAAATTTAAGAGCAGTACTTGAGAAGGCAAATTCAAGGCTTGAAAAAACAGTCAAAGTTACCGTATACCTATCTAGCATAGATGATTTTACAGAAATGAATAAGGTGTATGAAAATTATTTTTCAAACAAACCATCTCGATCAACTATAGAGGTTTCAAGGCTCCCGAAAGAAGCTAAGGTTGAAATAGATGCGATCGCAGAAATCTAAAGGAGATCTCATACTATGGATCCAACAAATGGGAAACTATTGAAAAGACCCAACGTTTACATAAATGAGGCGGAAGGAATAGTTAAAGAGGTTCGCGGTAAAAAAGCATTAGTGTTAACGGACAGGCAAGAGATGTGTGCTCAATGTGTGGCAAAAAATTTCTGCCACATGTTTGGTGGTGGAAAAGAAATGCTTTCTGAAGCAATAAATCATATTGGTGCCAATGTTGGAGATATGGTAAAGATAGGTATCCCTACCGGTACGGTAACAAAGGCATCACTAATTGTCTATATGATCCCTGCCATGGGTTTTGTAGGAGGGGCCAGCCTTGGATACTTTATGGGTAAATTATTCAGCTTAGATTTAAATGTATCTACTCTTATTGGAAGCATAATCGGGTTAGGACTTTTAATGATCTCTGCTCGATTTCTCAATAACGTATTAAGTAAAAAACCGTCCTATCAGCCGGAGATTACTAAAATCATCAAGACTGATGGCCTATAAAGCAATGATGAGAGTCTTCATTTCGAGACAGGGTAAATGATATTTCTTGCCTCTTATTGGAA
>JAWOBA010000043.1:0-3266 GCA_046498285.1 Desulfatiglandales bacterium
GTTCATGGCCGAATCGATCACCTAGCCGTAGGAGTCGACCCGCGGTCCGCAGCCGATCCACAGGGCGGTGGCCAAAGAGAGGGATTAATAGAGTCCCAATTGCAAGTGTACCGGCACCAGCGCCTACAAGGTCTGCAGCAAAAAGGCCTGCAGCAGGGCTTTGCTCTTCACCAATTATTTCTGCTGCAACAGGAAATTGAAGTCCACACAGCAGTGAGAAGGTAAACCCATATAAAAAAAAGATAAACTCTGAAATAGTGGAATGATAGAAGTTTACCCAGATTAGATAAGCCAAAAGTAAAAGGATCATACTACAATCTGTTCTTATGAGCGCGTTTTTCCCTATTTTTTTCCATCTGTTTCCCAGTATAGCACCTGGTAAGAGACCAAGCAAGAAAGAGGTAATTATAAAACCTACCTTAAGGTAAATACATCCATATATTATCTGAAAGGAAAATAAAAGTACCATCTCCACACCCATGGTAGCAAAACCGGTTGAAAATAGAACGTATTCTTCTTTCCTGATTAAAAATATGTAACAAACAAGAAGCCCGAAGAGGCCTGCGATAAACCAGCTAGGTGATGTCCCATACTTTTTGAACCACTCAGTGAACATGATATTTATTACTCTCGGCTGAAAGTCAGTGTTAATAAACTCATCTGGATTGATGGATTCATTAAGAAATGTTATCCTTTCTTTGGTGACATTGCCGGCATAGAAGCTATCAATATAGGAAGTAGTAATAGATTTTTTTCTTAACATGAGAGGAATATCAGTGGAGAGGATTTCATCGCTTGCAAGGAAATAGATTTCTTCTCCCGGAATAAGGAGAACAGTATTAAAATATTTTTTAACAGTATGAAAAATTGAGGATAATTTTTTAACCCTTACATCTGATAAATAATTAGGGTTTCCAATGAGTGAAAAAGAAAGAATACCATCTTTTCGTAAAATTCTTTTAGCGTGAGCAAAAAACTCACTGGTATAAAATCGGTTTATCTGGAAGGTATCAGGCTCTGGCAAATCAAGTATTATAGCTGAATATCGTTTATTGCTATTGGTTATATATCTTCTTCCATCTGCGGGGATAATAGTGACAGGTTTTTTAGGAGATAAAATACCAAATTGGTTTGCCACATCGATCAATGCAGGGTCTAACTCTACATAATCTATATGGCGAGGGGAGTATTTCACAATCTCATCCAATGTTTCACCCATACCTCCGCTGACCAGCAAAACATCTTCTACCGTATCAAGCTGGCAGAGAGGGTAATGGATCTTTTCTTCAGCAGCCGTTATGCTGAAGGTCGAAAAGGTAGGCATTCCAGATTCCCAGAAGGTATATTCCCCTTTTTCTCTGGTTAACACTATTCTCCCATAAGGTGACTCTTGATAACTTACTATATTCGGGCTATATTGATTATAAAGGGTAAAAAGTTCGAATCTTTTGTTTAAGGAAAAAGCAAAAAAGAGACTAATAAATAATAATGCCACCAGAAAGAGAAGATATCTTTTTAAAGAAATAATAAGGGCAAGAGAAACGAGAATCAGCAGCAAGGAGGTAAAGGCGATTATCTGAAAGGGGCTAAAGAAATATATCAAAACGAAACTAAATAATATACCACCGGTAATATCGCCGATATTGTCAGTAATGTATAATTCCCCTACTGTAAAGTCTGTGTTCATTGTCTTAATAATACTAAGTGAGTAGGGGAGGATAAAGCCAATCAGAAATGCGTATGGAGCACTAAAGCTGATAATGAAATAGAAAATAGGATATAAGCCGGGCGATTCTCCATGAATAAAGATCAGATCTCTGAAAAGCCTTATTGCAATTATCTGAATCAACGGAAAAAGTGCTGTTAGCAAGGCAATGACAGAATAAAGAGTCGTCGATTTTTTGGAAAAAAATTTTGCAGTGAGAGAGCCAAGTCCACTTACCATCAGCCAGCAGAAAAGTACAAGCGAGATTGTGATCTCATTGCCGGAGAATTGGGAAAGAAATTCTCGGACTGTAATTATCTGGGCAGCTATCGAGGATATTCCTGTCCCAATAACAGATATAATAATTAGGGTGGTGAGGTTCATTGAAATAACAAATACCAAAATTCAAATTTCAAATTACATCCTTCCTGGTGTGGTTCTCGAACTGGACATCTCTTATCCTCTATTTCTGCTTTTCAGGGTCAGAATTCCGCAGAGATTTAACAGGATGAATGTAAACTTTGAACTTTGGCATTCTAATCGTTACTTTTGACATGACTATTTTGAGGTCTTCTGATGTAAAATCGGAAATTTCATTTATCCCGATTTTTACTCTTCAAATGACTGAACCTGGTAAATAGATACGTGGAGTTTTTCTGTCTTCCAACTATCGGCAGAAAGACCTGCCTTCATACAGAGCTGTGACAAAAATTCTTCTTTCTCAGGAAGTTGGTCCCAAACCTGAGGGAGAAACGTGGACTCGTAAAATCCCTTTTTTAGAATTACTCCATCTATCCCTGGCCGTAATTTTCTTAAAAGATCTTCTGCATCAATATAATCAAGCTCCTGAGGAGATGTGAGTATGCTTATCTCGATGTTTATTCTGCCGAACTCTTCTTTTGTTAAAGGAAGGAATCTGGGATCTTTGAATGCTGCATTAATAGCATTTTCTTTTATCCCCTCAATTAATGACTCTCGAGGGATAATATGTCCGATACATCCTCGTAAGTTTCCCTCTATGGTAATAGTAACAAAAGTGCCGAGTCTTTCTTTAAATTTCTCTGGTATTTTCTTCCAGTCAATTTGAGGCTCTTCTCTATCATATAATTTATGTTTTATAGTCTCTCTGGCTATTCCTAAAAGATATTGCCCCTCATCTTCAGATAACCATTCTGTTGTATCCATTTTCTTATCTCCCTTTTTGATAATAAGAGGTGTTTTACTTTCTTTTGATGGCCTTTTATTATTATTGTCACAATACAAAATTCCAGAACCAACAACGAAAAAGAGTAACATAAAAATAATAAAAGACAGCGATTGTTTTTTCGTCATTGGATGATGCCTTCATAAAAAGTCATTTTACTCACTCATGATGCCCATTTTGGGGTTCATGAAGTGCTTCGTTAATCGCCAAAAAATCGTCCTAAAGGCCTCAAACCTGCCCTCTATCGCTCCCTCTCAGGCGAGGCGGGCGGGGCAATTTGTCCCGCTTGCAGCGGGATTAACGTTCAGCATTTCATGAATCTATTTCCAAAAGTGACCAAAATCGCTTGTAAAAGAG
>JAWOBA010000098.1:0-2829 GCA_046498285.1 Desulfatiglandales bacterium
ACCTCATCAACATCGGCTTGAATAAAAACGCCTTGTCTCTGTTCAAAGTAACCGAAAGCAGCTGATATATACCCAATTATTCGTATATTATGATAAACAGCATCCTTTATAATTTTTGTATATTCTTCGATTGTATCTTCTAAAGGTCTCCCTAAATTGGCAATATTATGGGCTTCAACAGCAGAAAAAAATATGCCCATACTATAATTATACCTATCCGGTCCAAGTCCGATTTCATGAAAAATGTCATAACCAGCTCGATTGGGGACAAGGCTCATGAGCTGTGCCTCATTGATCCTGCCCAGGTCTTGAGCAATTTTTTGTAGTATCTTTTTATTCATTGCAGGGGATATCCGCGGATGGACACAGGAGAAAATTTCAAGATGTCTTATGCCTGCCTCGATCAGTCTGAGAGCTATCTCAACTCTGATCTCCGGGGTAAAGATATGAAGGTATTTAGCTGGAATGTTTTGCCCATATTCCCTTAAGGTTACATCAGTAATGATTACTCTATCATTCTTATTATTTGTCATCTGTTAGTAACTCAATGAATACGACAAACGGAATGAACACAATAAACCTGTTATTCTTTCGTATCCGGAAGGATTTGGGGTATTTTTTTAACTGCATTTTTCCCCTCAGCGATCGCCTCACCCACTTTTTTCGACTCTTTCAAGATTTTTTTCTTCCAGGTTTTATAAAGATCTGGTGATATGAGCCTAGACATAGATTGATATGTGACAATTACCATGTGAGCCGCAGTTGAGTTAGTTATCAATGGACTCTTGGAGGGAAGAAAAAAGATAAAAACCACAATTACAAAATAAGAGATGATAATGCCTTTAATTAGGGCAAAACAAAGGCCAAGGCCTCTATCAAGCCAAGAAATGAGCAGCTTTTTAAAAAGATGGTGCAACAGCATTCCACCGAGATTGAATAAAAAAACCACCAGAATAAACAGGAGTAAAAAACTGATAAAAGAAAGGAATGATTTCTCTAAGGGAATATATGTCTTTAGCATGTTGGACATCTGAGGATAGTAGTGACTTCCGATCCAGATTCCAAAAATAATGCCGGTGAGAGAAGATAATTCTTTAAAAAAACCCCTTAAAATACCCTTAACACCAAAAAAGATTAGTAATCCAAGGATAATGTAATCAAGAATATTCATGCATAACCTTTATCAAAAGCGCTTTTTATAAGTCAAGTTCACTTATACTGCCAGAAAACAATACTTGGTCTTTATGGGTTTCCACAAAAGTAACAGGTTATTCCGTAATTAATAGGCGGGCCACAAGCTTCTCTCAAGGCTAACGAACTCTCTCTTCTGATTTGATCAAATCAGTTTAGTATGATATAAAAATATATATGAGCTTACAAAAAAAACTTCTGCTGGCCTTTGGCATTATTATGCTCGACCTGGTTATCTTCTTTCTGCCTCTTACATCATTTTTTCTTGCATATATTATAATATATAATCCACCCTGGGTAAAGGATTTACTCGAAAGACTGAAATAGAGTAAGAAAAAAAGGGGTAAGAAGTTGATAAGCAGGATTTCTCTTAATGCAGCTCGAGTTGCATAAGCAATACAAGCTTTATTTTGTGCGCAAGCTTTTTCTTTATTGAGTGGGAACATATGAATCAGGCTTTCATACGCAAGGCCAAAGAACAAGGATTTATTGCAGTCGGCTTTTCTAAGCCAACCACCCCTCTCCATTTTGATTTCTTCCGTCACTGGCTCAAAGAGGTTGAAATCGGGAATATGAGTTACTTGAATAGGAATATAGATATTCGAAGAGACCCTTCAAAACTCCTTGAAGGATTACATACCATAATTTCTCTTGCATATCCTTATCCAGCAAGTAAGCCGTCTACTCCGGATGGATACACTGTCTCACGATATAGCACACCTCAAGAAGAGGATTATCATCTTCGGTTGAAAAGGTCTGGAAAGCAGCTCTGTACATTCATTACAGAGATATTTCCTGAAAGCAAAAACAGGGTATATGTTGATTCGGCACCTATTCTTGAAAGAAGCTTTGCGGAAATAAGTGGTATCGGGTTTATCGGCAAAAACAATATGTTGATTATTCCAGGCTATGGTTCATACTGTTTTTTGGTTGAAATTTTAACCACAGCACAATTTGCTATACCTTCTATTGAGCCGCAAATAAAAAATAAGTGTGGTTCATGCACTCGATGTATTGATATGTGCCCCACAAGGGCATTGAAAGCCCCATTTTGCATTGATGTTTCGAAATGCCTTTCCTATCTCACAATAGAGGCAAAGGATACTATAGATAAAGAAACAGCAGAGAAAATGGGCAATACTTTTTTTGGCTGTGATGTCTGTCAGGAGGTATGCCCATTTAATAAAAAAGAATCCAGTGTCGTTGCACTCCCACCCACCAAAGAAATCCTGAAAATGACCGAAATAGATTTTCAAACAATCTTTGGAAAGACAGCATTTGAAAGGGCAGGATTAAACAAGTTAAAAAATAATATAAGGGTTCTCTCTGCTTTATAAAATCAATCCATCTCATGTGTATGTACGCATTAGAGAACCCCAAACTGATCTTTACCAGTTAGAAAAAACAGTTGTATAACATCAGGGACATAGATGTGGCCAACAAGTTTCTGGCACCATAAATTATATAGCTCCCTGACCTATGGTATATTTCCCGAATGGTAAGAGGGATGGCAACACCAACAGCCTGAAAGATCCTGCCGCATGTACCCCTGCATTCCGTTCTCAAGGCTAAGGATTTCCCGTGATCTTCGATGACTACCCGCTGGAAGGCCTCTTTTCCACCTGCCGGAGTCCTTTG
>JAWOBA010000219.1:0-3848 GCA_046498285.1 Desulfatiglandales bacterium
CTTACGCACTGCTGAGCTCATGTCACGCCTAAGAAAAGAAAATATAAAGGAGGTTATTCTGGCACTCAATCCAAGCGTAGAAGGAGAAGCAACAGCTTCATACTTGGCAGATCTCCTTAAAGAAAAAGACCTGAAAGTTACGAAAATCGCCTTAGGTATTCCTCTTGGTGGTGATCTTAAATATATAGACAATATGACCCTCAAACGATCTATTGATAACCGCTCCCAATATACCTCCTGATCCTATCATTTCTTATCGGCGTTTTCGACTTGTGAGCTGAAAATAGAATTGATTTTCATCGCTTATAACGATCTGAATAGGCTTGAAAGATTGCCGCTGGATATAGTATGCAGATATCAACCAAGATTTGGGGTTATGGATACTAATAAGATATCTATGGATAGCATCCTTTCCATACTCATTCGGTCAGAAAAGATGCCCATTGTCCAGGTTTATCATCTCATCTCCCGAATTTTTCGCTCAATTGCGTGGCTCATGCCTATCTGCGAGCAAAAATTTTTATTGACTCCCTCATCAGAGCTTAGCAGGGGTGCTTCATAGACTGTTTTTTATAGGATGTCTATGGCCGTTCGCCCTGTATTGAGGCTTGTAGCAAACTATCAATAATTAGATTGTACTTTATGGATTATCCTTTTTTTCCGCTGAAAAAATATATGATGTGGTATACTGAGAATTTGAGTGCTTGACTTAAAGCTTTATTTCTAATAAAATATTTTAAAAACATTAAGAGGAGGATAAGGAAATTATGTTAGGAAACCTCAAAAAACAAATTGATGGTTTCCCAAAAACTACCCTGATTTCTTCAGGATTGAGAAAATATCTGCTATTTTCTTTGACTACTCTCCTCGGATCCTTCCTTATAGCCTCTTGTGGCTCCACGCCCAAACCTGAGGGAAGAGATTTTCTTTCCAAATCTAGTAAATACGAACGCGAAGAAGGTGGAAAAGGGAGCGTATTTGTAAGCCCTCAAGCTCAGCAAAAAATATACAGGAAAGTAGCTGTCATGCCCTTTCGGGCGCCTGTGGAACTTGTGGGCGCAAGTATTGCTGATATGGTTGGCACCGAAATTCTCAAGACCTATAAATACCAACTTATTGAAAGAAGTCAAATGGAACAAGTTCTCGAGGAACAATCCCTTGGGCTAAAAGGCGTGAGCCAAAGTACCTTAGCGATGAAAGTTGGAAAGATCCTCGGTGTAGAAGGGGTAATCATTGGTACGGTTCCAGAATATGGTATGAGGGCTGTGGGAGCCCTCAAGCTTCCTGCTGTCGACGTTAACATTCGTATGATCGATGTAGAAACAGGCTCAATAATCTGGAGCATTACAGATTCTGCTATCTGTCAAGAACCTATAAGCCTTTCAGCCTTTGCCAGACATTTGATCGGTTCTATGATTCATCGGCTTAAACAGGAGTGGGTCCGAACAGGCGATACAGTTGCCATAACCCTTTCCTCACCACAAGTTAGTTCCTATAGAGGGGAAATCCAAAAAGCAATTATTGAGATCCTGCCCTATTCCTCTCAAACTTATTCAAGCTATAGACTTCTAAGGAGTAGGTCCGAAAAGGGCCCATATACACAAGTAGCAATAGAAAAAAATGAGGGAAAGCGAAACATTGTATTTAAAGACGAAGGTCTCCTCGACGCGACAACATATTATTATAAAGTAGATGCTGTAAGTACAATAGGTCTAATCGGTCCAACTTCCGAACCTTTTAAAGTAACTACAAAAGGTCCTCCATCCCCAGTTTTTGAATTCGAAGCAGTAAGCGATCAGTTAAGAAAAGTTTTCCTGGTATGGACACCCGTTAATGAACCAGATATAAAAGGATATTCAATCTATCGGGCAAACCAGAGAAATGGCCCATACAAGCAGATAGCATTTGTAAAAGGAAAAGATGCCAAACACTATCTTGATAAGGGGAAAAAGAGTTCTTGGGGAGATGAGGGACATCTTAAAGATAATACTGAATATTTTTATAAAATCCAGTCTGTGAATGTAGTAGATTTCCACAGCCCAGACTCCCCTATTATATCCGCAGTCACAAAAGGTCCCCCAGCACCGGTTGTGAAGCTACAGGCTAAAAATAGACAGGTAAAAAAAGTGCCCCTTACCTGGACCCCGGTTGATGAAGAAGAAGTAAAAGGCTACTCAATTTATCGAGCACACCAGAGAAATGGCCCATACAAGCAGATAGCATTTGTAAAAGGAAAAGATGCCAACCACTATCTTGATAAGGGGGAAAAGAGTTCTTGGGGAAATGAGGGACATCTTAAAGATAATACTGAATATTTTTATAAAATCCAGTCTGTGAATGTAGTAGATGTCCACAGCCCAGACTCCCCTATTATATCCGCAGTCACAAAACCGATTCCCGTATCTGTTGCCGGCCTTAAGGCAAACCAGCTGGAAATAAAGCAGGTCTCCCTAAACTGGCAACCAAATCCGGAAACAGATATTAAAGAATACGATATCTTCCGGGGAAAGTCTCAGCAGTCAGTTAAAAAGAATATAACAAGCGTATCCGGCACTGTTTTCTCATACACAGACAAAGAATTGGAAGATGGCCAGAAGTATTTTTACAGAGTGCGCGCCATAGATAAAGACAACCTTGTGGGCAAGTTTTCAGATACTGTAAGCTCCATGACCAAGCCGCTTCCTAGTAAACCCAAGGGTCTATCGATTGAGTTCGAGAATGGACAAATAAAGTTAAGCTGGCATAAAAACCCCGAAATGGATATTGCCCACTACCAAGTGTTTAAAAAAGCCTTTTTTTCATGGGAAAAAGTTGGGGAACCAATAAATCCTATTTTTTTCTACAGGGATGGATTAAAAGAAGGGAAAAAAATCGTTTTTATGGTAAAAGCTGCAGATACATCAAAACTGGTCAGTGAACCATCAAAAGAAATAAGTTACCTCGTACCAAAATCAAAGTGACACTCCCCCCGGCAGGAGCCTGGGGCATCTTAACTTAAAAAGGCAATTGCAGTTGCCCTTTGTCTTCTTTTTCCTGGTGCTCTATATAGGCGAGAATTTCCTTTTCATCCAAGCCGATAGGGGACACGCAGCAGCCACGGGACCAGATGCCTTCTCCTGAAAAATAGACCTTTCGAAGAAAAGGAAATCTCGCCTTCAGCGCCTTCTCCGACTGTGACTTGATGTACTGTACCACACGGGCCACTGCATATTTCGGTAGAATCACCATCACCATGTGAACATGGCCTACCTGGACATTAAGCATAACTACCTCGATATCAGGATCCAGTTCCGGGATGTGAGAAAGAAGTTTTTCCGAATATTCCTTCACACTTCACACCCTTGCCAAACATGTTTCGTCGATATCGAGGGATCCAGACGAGATGATATTCGGTTTTATCGATAGCATGTGCACTCTTTCTAAAGTTCATTCAAGCATCTTACCACATATCGTTTCGTCTGGATAGCCACTCCATCTCCAGACAGGAGTCTGGAGTTTTATGCGGCTGAATAACAAATCAATATATGTAAGCCAAAGATAAATGCGGTTTTTTGTGGCACTACCAAATCGCTCATTTTAAAAATTCACCTTCGGAAATCCACATACATCAAAACTTTCATTTTTCCTTGGCCAATTTAGTGTAGAAGATAAGTTGAAAGGTTAACGCTGATATGATATTCTCATAGAAGACAAAATGTGGGGTCATAGGTAGAAACAAGACATCTGCTGGTAGAAAATTATCCCTCAATCCCAATCTCACTCCTGCCGCAGAGCAGCAATTGGGTCCATCTTTGCCGCCTGATACGCAGGATAGATACCAAAACCGGCGGATGCGTGCCCTCTGCTGG
>JAWOBA010000220.1:0-2819 GCA_046498285.1 Desulfatiglandales bacterium
GGAACTGAAACAGGGAACAACGGCAAACACAAGGGGTGATTACGAGCTGAAACTGCCACCGGGAAAATATATGCTGATATGCCAGAGCCTGGGCTATGAGCCCCTGTTTGCAGAAATTATCCTTACAGACCAGGATGTTACCAGGGATTTTGTTCTGCCTGCGCCGAATAATTTCAATATGCATCTCGCGGATGTGGCTGGCGCCGTTGGCATCCACAAATTCCAGGAGCATTGTCCTGATGGAAATGTCTGTCATCTTGCACCTCCCCTGACCCAAGCGGCCAGGACTCAAGGCTGGGGACTGGCCGCCCGGATACCCCAGTCTCAGCCAGGTCTCTGCGAGGAGACCGCGCCCAGACGAATCCACATTTGGAGAAGTCAGACGCCCATGGATATAATGGCAGTACGTTATCCTGCTCATCAGTCAAGACGATAGCGAAAGGCCTATACGATGCGCCAAGAGAATATGCCCAGCAGACGAACGTCTCTCCCGATCCTGCTTGCCGTTGCAATAGGAATGCAAATGTCAGCCCCTGTACGAATCGCCAAGGCAGATAACCCTGAACCTTGAACCAGGAACCTTGAACCAGTGCACTTACTCTTATTTTATTATGTAGAGATAGATTGAAAGGATGTTCTTTTAACGGAGTCCACGCAAAAATAACAAAACTACACTTTTGTATCCATGGGTGTGCTTTTGTAGAGAAAAATACCCATGAGATAGTATGTACCGCAGCCCCAAAAGGCAGCGGCATGAAACAAAATTCTCTACGATCTTTCCTTTCTCATTTCTCTGGCAATAACCATCCGCTGAATCTCGTTGGTCCCCTCAAAAATCTGTGTGAGCTTCGCATCACGAAAAAATCGTTCCACCGGATAATCTTTAGTGTAGCCATACCCTCCTAATATCTGTATAGCATCTGTAGTTATCTTCATGGCAGCATCACTGCAAAAGCATTTAGACATGGATGCCAATTTCATATTGGGTTTATTCATATCTTGCTGTCTTGCAGCCTCTACCATGAGTCCTCTGCATGCTTCTATATACATAGCGGCGTCAGCCAACATAAAATTTATGGCCTGGTGCTTAACCAGTGGTCTTCCAAATGTCTCCCTCTGACATGAATACTCAAAAGAGTATTGAAGGGCAGCCTCTGCAATACCAAGGGAAAGGGCGGCAATTGAGGGCCTGGACATATCAAAATCCTTCATCGCAATAAGAAAGCCCTCTCCCTCCTGCCCAAGCCTGTTTTCTTCAGAAACCCTCACATCCTCAAGGATAACCTCCGCAGTATTACTCCCTCTGAATCCGAGTTTATCCTCTGTTTTTCCAATAGATACGCCTTGCTGATCCCTTTCCACTACAAAAAAGGTAAATTCCTTTTGACCAGTCTTTGCCAAAACAGTATACAGGGATGCAACCCCCCCGTTCGTTGAGAAAAGCTTACGCCCATTCAAAATATACCCGCTATCAACTTTTTCGGCCTTGGCCTTGATGCCTGCTACATCGGAACCGGCATAAGGTTCTGTTACAAGGTAACCTATGAGTTCCTCACCCGTCGAAAGGCGAGGGAAAAATCGATCTTGCTGGTTCTTGTTTGCTGCACCTATGATAGGAAAACTTCCAACGGCCTGTATAACCAATAACAATGCAGAAGAAGCGCAGGCCTTTGCTATCTCCTCTACACACAGGCAAAACATAAGCGTTTTATCCTCTTCAAGCCCGCCATAGGATGGTGGAAGGAAAATCTGCAAAAGACCCATTTGAGCGAAAAGTTGTGCTACTTCCCATCGAAAGACACCTTCTTTATCCATCTCATCTGCAATAGGTGCTATCTTGTCCTTAACTACCCTCTTTACATTATCTATAATAATTTTTTGGTCGGATTTTATTTCATCAAGAATCATTTTAGAAACCCCGCTGTCTTATTTAAGGTATCAATTACCACACCCTTTAGAAACACACGTCCCAATTATGTTCTTTCAATTCTCATAAGAGTCAAACGCAAACCTTCACAGAAATAGTGCTATTATTTCCCTTATTTATCAACCAGCATAGCGGCTAAACCATCCCGTTCCAGAAATACATATCTAAATTATTAGAGGTAAAAATAGTTCCCTGGGCCAAGAGATGAAGACCTACGAGATCAGAAAAATTAGGTAACTGAGGTACAGGAAGGAAGTATTGAGGTCAAGATAATCTTTAGAAGCCTTGGGCAAGTTAACGTTGCCTTTCCATGATGTATAGTAATTTAGCGCTTCAGATTATTCTTTATATAGGCAACGATATCATCGGTGTAGGTGCCGGGACCAAAAATCTCTGCTACCCCTATCTCTTTCAAAGAAGATATATCCTCATCTGGAATGATACCACCCCCAATCACAAGGACATCGTTTATTCCTTTCTCCCTCAATAATTCCATAATATTGGGAAAAAGGAAGTCATGGGCTCCAGAGAGGATACTCAGGGCAATAACATCTACATCCTCTTGAATAGATGTCTCCACAATCTGTTCAGGGCTTTGTCTTAACCCGGTATAGATTACCTCCATTCCTGCATCCATTAATGCATTGGCAATAACCTTTATACCTCTATCATGTCCATCCAGGCCAGGTTTAGCAGCTAATACTCGAATTTTTCTTTTAGTATCCATCCTTGATCACCCCCAATAATGAATAACGTATCTCAATTTTACAAGTGAGTTAACGTGAGTAAAATTACAAATGTCTGAATTTGACAAACTCGTAAAAAGTCTTTTGCGAGCGATTTTGGCCACTTTTGGAAATAGATTCAGGAAATGCTGAGCGTTAATCCCGCT
>JAWOBA010000244.1:0-24031 GCA_046498285.1 Desulfatiglandales bacterium
CAGGTGGTGGTGGGGCTTTCGGTGTTGGTGATACCACTGATCAACAAGACAGAGCACATGCCCATATAGAAACTTATGGTAAGGATGGCTTTGGAACCTATGATACACCCGGTTCCGGTGGTGAAGATGGTGATGCAGGGGAGAGCAGTAGTAGTGGTGCAGGTGGAGGAGGCGGGTTTTACAATTCTTCCACCGGATATGGCGGTCAGGGTTTTCTTTCAGGCGGATTGGGAGGTACAGGCGGTCAATCTGACGGGGGTTTTGGAGGTGGTGGAGGAGGTGCAACATCCGGTACTTATGGATCTACTGGTGCGGGAGGTGGATACTCCGGAGGAGGAGGAGGCTGGTCTGGAAGTGCATCTGCTGAAGCAGCAGGAGGAGGTGGTGGTTCGTACAACAACGGATCAAATCAATACAATCAATCCGGAGTTATGGGGGAGTTTTGCCCTCTCCGAGCGGGAGGCTCTCCGAGCCGGAGGCCCTCCGCATTGCCCTGATAAATCGGGGCCTGCGGGTTCCCCCACTCATACGTTACGAAAAGACAGCACTCTTCTCTCCGAGCGGGAGGCTCTACGAGCCGGAGGCCACCAGTCACTTCAAAAAAGTCCATCGTCTTTTTGAGGATGGTGAAAATCGCCAAGTTTTTCAAAGGTCTCAAAATGCCATCACTGGCATGAGTTATCTCGTAGGTGCTTTTTTTGGTTTTGCCAGCTACTGCAATGGCAAAGACCATTTTCTGGTAATCTGCCCGAAAAACACGGCGCACTGATCTGTAACAGTGGACACTCTATTTAAATCACGAGATTTTTCTTATGCTTTCAACCCTGATACCGGTAAGACATCACAGTCAAGATATCAGGGCTAGCCTCAAGGTATTTAATGCTATGATTGCACTTCTATTCTGAAGGGTGGGCATATCCCCACCCATTTTCCAATCGTAGAACCCCTTAACATTTTCACCTGAAACCACGACATGTCCCTCTACATTATACCCCTTTTCAGACTCTTTTACTGTTCCTACAAGCGCTAAGCCAATTGAGCTATTCCCATCATGTTTTATTTTGTTAGCCAGAGACTCAGCTGCCTTTTTGTCCATTTCAAGGGGAGGTCCGTTTGTATCTAAAAAGGAAGGGATATGTCCTTTTCTCCCTATCACGATGCTTTTATGAAGGGGGGATAATGGTGACCTCTGCAACATTTTTGTTAACTCCCCACCCGAAAATGTTTCAAAAATAGATACGGTGTCTCCTCTTTTATTGAGAAGATTTGTGACGACACCATGGAGAGTATCGTTGTTGATACCATATACAGCATTTCCTAAACGTGATCTAATTTTTCGCTCGATAGGTTTTATAAGAGCATTAGCCTCTTTTTTACTGTTTGCCCAGGTTGTTATTATGATACTGATATCACCTGGTGAAGCTAAAATACCAATAGTTGGATTACTTGTTGCTTTAATTAGATCTTTTATCTGGATATCCACCTTGCTTTCACCTATCCCTGTCACCTTGAGGGTTTTAGAGAGAATTATTTCCTGATCAAGCTGAAAATATTTTTTCAGGTAAGGAACAACCTTTTTGTTAAGGAGATATTTTAGTTCTTTTGGGACTCCTGGAAGCGAAATCAGTAGCTTTGATTCTTTTTCTATAATGAACCCCGGGGCTGTTCCCACTTCATTGAGAATAGGGGTAGCACCATCAGGTACATAGGCCTGCTTTCTATTGTTTTCTGGCATGCTATAGCCAATACTTTTAAAAATGGCTTCGATTTGATCCATTAATTCTTTTTTAAATATAAGCGAAACACCTGCCATATCAGCTATTGCTTCTCTTGTCAGATCGTCTTCTGTGGGTCCAATACCGCCCGTTGTGATAATCAAGTCAGCTCTCTTCCATGCCTGAAAAACAACATCTTTTATTTGGGTATATATATCTCCTACAGTAGTATGAAAAGCTATCGTAAACCCGATAGAGTTAAGTGTGCGCGCAATATAAGATGCATTTGTGTCTATTATCTGACCGTGTAGAAGTTCACTACCGATAGTTATGATTTCACAATTCATGATACCATACGCATATGATTTTTAAACTTTGAGGTCTAATATATTTCTATTAAAAGGAGGCAAGCCGTGGATCCACTGCTGTGCCTACTATTTTAGTATTATAGTATCTGTTAATAATATGTGTATCCGCTTCAAAGGCCATAGAGGGAAAGGGTCCTGCAAGAGGGAACCATTCTAATTTCACTATGTCATCACCGGGTCGCAGGATACCATTTATTTTATTTGCCAGAAGTACAATTACTAAAGTATGGAGGTCAGGTGAGAAAAAATTAGAAATAACACTGAGAATAGAGCTTATTTTTATCAAAAGACCAGTCTCTTCTTTTATTTCCCTATGGGCTGCAGATAGGAAGTCTTCGTCAAATTCAATAAATCCCCCAGGAAGACTCCATTTTCCTCCCATAAATACCTTGTTATCTCTTTTACCTAATAGTATCATATTATTATTAATAAGTAACACGACAACCCCTGGGGAGGGATTTTGATAGAGAGTAAAGCCGCACTTTGAGCATCGAAGCTTGCTATGCCTGACGGATGAGTTGGAAATAAATTGTGTGCCGCAAATGGGACAATACCTAAATTTAGAAATTGTCCGGTTTCTTTCCCTATCATAGGTTTTAAATACTTGTTTTGTTATCATTTCTTTTTTTATGAGCCTTAAAATCACTCTTGAATTTCAGAATCATTATACTATTTTATATTTAGCAATTCAAGACTAAGGAAGAGAAGAAATTATCTTGACAAAATGACCTACTGTATATAAAAGCAAACTTTAATTATTAACACTATTTACAATCATAAGCTGTATATTTTAATGAATAAATGACATAAATGAAAATCGATTTGACAAAAATACCTTCAGGGGGTAAAGAAATACACTTCTCTCTTGAATCTGATTGGTGGAGATCAGATTTCGGTGACGATCGAATTCTGGGGCTTGAACATCCACTTTCTGCTTGCCTTAAGATGTATCCGGCTGGAGAAAAGATAGTAGTAGATGGTTTTTTATCTGCCAGGATGCTTTTGAGATGTGACAGGTGCCTTGAAACATACACAAAGGATTTAACAACAGATTTCAAGGTATATTTGTCAATGTTTCCATATAGAGGTGAACCGGAGGTTGAATTATTAGAAAGTGACCTCAACCTTGATTTCATTGCTGATAGTTTTCTGGACACAGATCAGATAATAAAAGAGCAGCTTATTCTCAATTTACCAATGAAAAGTCTTTGTAGTAACGATTGCAAAGGCTTATGTCCTTTATGTGGGTGTAATTTGAATAAAGCAACATGTTTATGTCACTTATCATATGAGGTGTCTGGAAATACCATTTGATACTTGACAGTTTTCTGTTGGGAAGATATGTCAATCATGACAAATGATCAATACGAAAATTAAGGGAATTTCATTATGCCGGTACCAAAGAAGAAGAAATCAAAATCAAGAAGGGATATGAGGAGGTCCCATCATCACCTAAAAATGGCCACTATTTCATTTTGCCCTCAATGTCACGAACCAGTCCTTCCGCATCACGTATGCATGAATTGCGGTACCTATAAAGGTCAAGCAGTAATTAAAAGAGAAGAGACTTAATTGAATGTAGCTGTCGGTGCAATGGGAAGAGACCACGTCTCCAGAGTCAGCGTTCAAATTGTTTTTGGGCCAGGGAATGAATTCAGGTGAATTTTAACCTGACCACGGAAAACTACAGCTTTAGCTATGGATGAATGCGCTTATGATCAGGATGTCATGCTAAAAAGTGCCGCTGTTCGTGAACCGAATTGGCGAAACTAAGTGATGCTACGGATCTGCCCACGGGCCTCACCATAAGAGGAAAAAGAATTCCAAGAAGAGGAGACAATGTATGGGTATTTTGCAGTATCGAAAATAGTTGGCCAAATAAGAAGTCTGCTGTTCTTGTTCGAAAGATTGAAATACTTGAGAAGGCAGGTCTATCATATTCTTGAAAAGATGAAAGTAACAGTAATGAGCAGGTCAGCATTTCATATCGAATAGCTACTGAATTGATTAATAATGATTTAAAAGAGTTGATGGAGCAGGGAAAAATGTCTGAATCAAAAAGGACGATAGTTATCACGGGGGGATCCAAGGGAATTGGCCGGGAAATTTGCCTTAGATTTGCTCGAGAAGGTGCAAGAATTATTTTTATACATTATGATCCTGATGTCCTTGCAGAAAATGAGACATTAGAGCTGCTTTATAAAATGAATATCGAGGCAAGAGCAGAGAAAATCAATGTTTCATCATTTCACGATGTTGACAAATTTTTTCACGAAGTGGCAAGAGATTTTCAAAAAGTGGATGTCTTAGTTAACAATGCCGGGATAACAAGAGACGCATTTTTAATGCGAATGTCTGAAGATCAATGGGACCAAGTACTCCAGGTTAACCTCAAAAGCGTTTATAATTGCACTAAAGCGGTAATACGGTCGATGATAAAAGAGAGAAGTGGCAAAATTATTAACATTTCATCAGTTGTTGGGCAGATTGGAAATATTGGCCAGTCTAACTATGCGGCTGCAAAGGCAGGTATAATGGGTTTTACTAAAACTGTTGCAAGAGAGCTGGCCGGCAGAGGCATCACTGTTAACGCAGTAGCACCAGGTTTTATTAATACTGAGATGACACAACAGCTTCCAGATAAGGCAAAGGCGGCCTTTCTGTCCCAGATCCCTATGGGTAGGATTGGGGAGCCTAATGAGGTGGCTGAAACTGTTTATTGGTTGGCTTCTGAAGGTGCAACATATATTACAGGGCAGGTTATTCATGTAAGTGGTGGTCTTTATATGTAAGGATAAAGGTGACCAAATCATTGATTGTTGTATTCGCTAGTTTGTTACTATTACTGGAGTTACATGATCAAGTGGTTTCGTCGGTACCAATCAACGAATCGATAAATTAATGATTTACCACATTTTGATCCGATTTACAGAATGGTCTATTTACGAATTTAGAGCTTTGCAAAATCTGACTATTTCTTTTACTTCGAATAGAGAGGGTAGACTTTTCTGAGTTGACTGGTGGCTTTCGGCTCGGAGAGCTTCCCGCTTGGAGACAAGGGTTCTGTCTTTTTGCGACTTGTCAGTGGGGGAAACCGCGGGCCCCGATTTATCGGGGCAATGCGGAGGTCAAAACTCTCCCATAGATAAATTGCTAAAATGACCAACCTGAGAGCCTTGGCCTGCGTCCCGGAGGGAACTGAAGAAAAGGCGACCCTTTTTAAGAAAATATCAGTTTTGCAAAGCTCTCGAGGTGATAAAGTCTGAAGGGTATTAAACCATTAATACATGGAGGTACACATGTCAGTTGAGGAAAGAATAACGAAGATAATTTGCGATCAGTTGGAGGTTGATGAGAAAGATGTGGTACCAGAGGCATCGTTTGTGGATGATCTGGGAGCAGACTCACTCGATCAAGTAGAGTTGATTATGGCCATGGAAGAGGAATTTGGTATCTCTATTTCTGACGAGGAGGCTGAAAACATCGCTACTGTTAAGAACGCTATAGAATACATTGAAAAAAATACGGGATAAAATCACATTTAAATATTGCAGACATTCATTGTTGCCAGTTTACCTCCGCCTGCCCTGATATAATCGGTGGGACATTATTCATCAATAAGTAAGTAATGGCAATGATCCATATCCGTTAACAGGCTAAAAAAATGATTACCAAAAAAACTCTTCTTTTGGGCAATTGATAACCATTAACTGTGAATGAGTACGAAACAGTTTAGGAGAATACCAAGATGACTAGAAGAATTGTCATTACAGGGATGGGAATGGTCACTCCCCTTGGTATTGGTGTGGAAGAAAATTGGGAGGCTGTCTCAAAAGGTAAATCTGGTATAGGACCTATCACAAAATTTGATGCATCTTCATTTCCTTCCCAGATTGCTGGAGAAGTAAGGGATTTTAGATCTGAGGACTTTCTTTCAGCAAAGGATGTAAGGCACCTGGATATCTTTATTCATTATGCTATGGCCTCAGCTCGAATGGCTATTGAAGATTCAGACCTAAAAATAACACAAAAAAACAGCCACAGGGTAGGTTGTGTTACTGGTTCTGGTATCGGTGGATTGGGCACCATTGAATTTTATCACAAGATTCTTTTAGAAAAAGGCCCGCGAAGGATAAGTCCTTTTTTTATTCCTGGTATAATCGCCAATATGTCACCCGGCAAGATATCTATGGAATTTGGGGCCAGAGGGCCAAATACTGCGATAGTAACTGCATGTGCTGCGAGCTCCCATGCCATTGGTGAATCTTTTAAGATAATACAGCGGGCAGCGGCTGATGTGATGATAACCGGAGGGACAGAAGCCTGTATAACCCCATTGGCCTTAGGGGGTTTTACCTCAATGAAGTCACTTTCAACACGAAATGACGAACCAGAGAAAGCATCAAGACCTTTTGATAATGAAAGAGATGGCTTTATCATCTCTGAAGGTGGGGGTATTATTATCCTAGAGGAATTAACGCATGCACTTAATAGGGCTGCGAATATCTATGGTGAAATTATTGGCTACGGTATGTCCTCAGATGCGTATCATTTCACTGCTCCAGACCCTGAAGGTATTGGGGCAGCCCTCTGCATCCAGGCTGCACTAAAAGATGCTGGAATAAATCCTGCTGACATTGATTGTATCAATGCACATGGAACCAGTACAAAATTGAATGATATCTCTGAGACAAAGGGAATAAAATCCGCTTTTGGGGATTATGCATTTAAGGTTCCTGTGGCTTCTACTAAATCTATGACAGGACATATCTTAGGTGGTGCTGGTGCGGCAGAAGCAATATATTCCATATTGACAATAAAACATAGTTGCATCCCCCCAACTATCAACTATGAATTTAAAGACCCTGAATGCGATCTTGACTACGTACCAAACAAGGCCAGAAATATGAAGGTAAGCACGGTGCTCTCTAATTCTTTTGGTTTTGGTGGAACAAATAGTTCACTAATCTTCAAAGAATATATACAATAAGGCTTAAAAAGAGGTGAGCGAACGTTACCTGGAACCTCAGCATTCCGCTTCAAATTTTGCTCATCACGACACAACGTCAGTACCTTCTCGGATCCATATTTGCGTGTATCCCAGCTATCGGGGCCCCAACTCGCCTTTGTGAAGGCATGGAAAAAAATCCCCCATACTTTTTTACTATTTAATTTCTTAGGAGTGGATATGAATATAATTATTGGATCGGATCACGCTGGATTTGATTTAAAAGAGCAAATAAGAAACTTTTTATTTGAAAAAAACTATAGCGTAAAAGATATAGGAACATTCAGTCATGACTCTGTTGACTATCCTCTTATTGCGAAGGAGGTAGCTCAGAGCATTGCCGAAGAGAAGTTTAGCAGGGGAATATTAATCTGTGGCTCAGGAATTGGCATGTCTATAGCTGCTAACCGGTTTAGAAATGTACGTGCTGCTCTGTGTCATAATCTTTATACAGTCGAGCTTAGCAGGAAGCACAATGATGCCAATATACTTGCTCTTGGTGGTAGGATTCTTGATTCTACTCTGGCCTTAGAGATGGTAGATCTTTTTTTGCACACTGATTTTGAGGGGGGAAGGCATCAAAGACGCCTTGAGGAGATTGATATTTGAAATTCATAACCTAAACCATATTCATTATTCTTGCGGGCACCTCTGTTTCTAAATGAATATCCCTCGTGTATCTAATTTAAAGTCTTCTCCCCGTTTTAATAAAAGTACGGGATCAGAAAAACGCGTCGTATATGTAGTAGGCTGATGGTAGAATACTTAGAGCCTTGCAAAACCTGACCATCTTTTTTACTTCGAATAGAGAGGGTAGACTTTTCTGAGTTGACTGGTGGCTTCCGGCTCGGAGAGCTTCCCGCTCGGAGAGAAGGGTGTTGTCTTTTCGCAACGTATCAGTGAGGGAAACCGCGGGTCCCGATTTATCGGGGCAACACGGAGGGGTCAAAGCTCCCCCATGGATACATTGCTGAAAAGACCAACCCGGGAGCCCTGGAACCGAAGAAGTGTCGACCCTCTTTAGGAAAATATGAGTTCTGCAAAGCTCTCAATACTATTTGCATTTACGAGGATAGGCATGTCTGCCCGATGAATTTGAGCAGGGAGATCTGGCGCGGGATCATTAGTTTTATATTTTAAATGCCAACTGAAGGTAATACGTGAGTCTGAACAAAATTGATTCTCAGATTGCTAAGGCCATTCAGGCAGAAATAGACAGACAAAGGGACACCCTTGTGTTGATAGCCTCTGAAAATTATACAAGTCAAGCAGTAATGGATATTCAGGGAAGTGTACTTACCAATAAGTATGCCGAAGGCTATCCAGGAGCGAGATATTATGCCGGGTGTGAGCATGTTGATATTGTTGAAAATCTCGCCGTGGAAAGGGCTAAGAAGCTTTTTCAAGCCGAGTATGCTAATGTCCAGGCTCACTCTGGTTCTCAATCCAATATGGCTGTATATTTTTCTGTTTTAAGCCCTGGTGATACTATCATGGGAATGGACCTGACACATGGAGGTCACCTGACTCACGGAAGTGCTATAAACTTCTCTGGTAGGTTTTATAGGACAATATTTTATGGGGTTGATCCCCAGACCCATAGGATAGATTTAGCCCAGGTGAAATCTTTAGCACACTCTTTTAAGCCAAAATTGATAATTGCTGGAGCCAGTTCCTACCCAAGGGTAATTGATTTTAGGCCCTTTCATCAAATCGCTCAGGATATAGGGGCCTATCTTATGGTAGATATTGCTCATATTGCCGGTTTGATTGCAGGAGGTCAGCATCCTTCGCCATTTCCTTTTGCTGATTTTGTCACCTCTACAACACACAAGACCCTCCGGGGTCCAAGAGGCGGTCTAATATTGGCGAAAAGAAAATATGCCAAACATATTGATGCCCAAGTCTTCCCAGGTATACAGGGGGGTCCCTTTATGCATGTTATAGCTGCCAAGGCTGTAGCATTTAAGCAGGCAATGGCGCCCGAGTTTGCTGATTATCAAAGGCGGGTTGTGAAAAATGCAAGGATGTTGGCCCAAGCGTTATTGGCTGAGGGATTGGACCTGGTTAGTGGAGGGACTGATAATCATATCGTTCTCATAGACCTTGTCAAAAAAGATTTGACAGGAATCGATGCAGAGAATGCTTTAGGCAAGGCAGGTATTGTTGTTAATAGGAACAGTATACCGTTTGACCAAAGGGCCGCAGGCGTCACAAGCGGTATTAGATTAGGTACACCAGCCCTAACCACAAGGGGTATGAAAGAAGGAGAAATGAAGAAGATTGGCGAATGGATTGCAAGTGTACTAGAGAGGCCTAATGATATGAGCCTCTTAAAAGAGATTAGATCAAAGGTTCACCATCTTTGCCTGCAATTTCCCCTCTATTAGTGTTTACTGGGTTTTTCATGTTTATTGAGCTTATTGGCTTACCATTCTATGAACTCAATAAGCCAAAAGAACTCAACAAAGTCAAAAACCAAAAGATTTGGTGAAATTACGTGCTACGACCTTCATGGCCAGAATATTTTATGTCCATTGCAAAACTGGTAGCTACACGCTCAACATGCCTGAGGAGGAATGTTGGTGCGGTGTTGGTTAAAGATAAGAAGATTCTGGCTACAGGATATAATGGTGCACCGACTGGTATACGACACTGCGAGGAAACCGGCTGTTTGAGGGAAAAGCTCAATGTTAAGCCTGGTGAAAGGCATGAACTCTGCAGAGGTCTTCATGCTGAGCAGAATGTGATTATACAGGCGGCCTATTATGGCGTTGCTACGAAAGGAACTACCCTCTACTCTACTCACAAGCCGTGTATTATTTGTTCAAAGATGTTGATTAATGCAGGGATAAAACAGATCTTTTTTCTTGAGGGTTACCCAGATAAATTAGCAGATGAGATGCTTTCTGAGGCAAATATAGAATTAGAGAGGTTATCGATATGAAATGCCCATTTTGCTCACAAATTACCAATAAGGTGATTGACTCCAGGCTTGGTAAGGATGGCAGGACGATTCGGAGAAGAAGGGAATGCCTCAATTGCCACAAGCGCTTTACCACCTATGAAAAGGTTGAGGCTGTTTTGCCTATGGTGATAAAAAAAGATGGCAGGAGGGAACCTTTCAATATTGAAAAGATTAGATCTGGCATTCAAAAGGCTTGCCAAAAGAGACCGATAAGCATCAATACAATTGATGATTTTGTTGATTCTTTGGCTCAGCAATTTCAAGAAATTGGCCTCAGAGAAATAGATAGTTCTGATATAGGTGAAAAGGTGATTGAACGGCTGAAGGCCTGGGATGATGTTGCATATGTAAGGTTTTCATCTGTTTATCGGCAATTCAAAGACATAAATGAATTCATGATTGAATTGAAAGATTTGCTTGATGAAAGAAGCGGGGAAGATAAATAGTATAAAAAAAATTAAAAGGGAGTTATACAATAGAATTTATCTGTTGTATGCAGTCTTAGCTTGAGATTGCTTTTCACTCCATAACACCCCAGCCTCTTTTATCAACCTCCTTCCCGTGCTATCCAGGAGGGGGTGAGTAGAGTTGGTTCATGAGTTATTTTTTAAGCCCTGCCTGGAACCAGGGGTGGGGTTTTTGACTGTGGTAACCATGAGCAACATCATAGCAAGCTAAGAGATATCAAAAAAGAAAAATCCAGGATATAGCAAGCTACTGAGAATTAGCAATTGTCTGCTTTGTCTGATGCAAGCTTGGGGTCTGTTCTTCTCGTCTATGCGATAAGGTGGACGAGTATTTTAGTTTATTTTATTCGGTAATTTTAATTTTTAAAGCAAATGGATATTGATGAAGGATTTATGAAACAGACTCTCAGGCTGGCCAAAAAAGGTCTGGGATCTACATCTCCAAATCCCTTAGTAGGGGCAGTTGTTGTTAAAAATGGACAGGTCCTTGGCTCTGGATATCATAAAAGAGCCGGTGCCCCGCACGCTGAAATAGAGGCCTTATCGATAGCTGGTTCTAATGCAAAGGGCGCTACGCTCTATGTAAATCTAGAGCCTTGTAATCATTATGGCAGAACTCCACCATGTACAAATGCCATATTGAAAAGTGGTGTTAGCAAGGTTGTTGTGGGCATGGTTGATCCTAACCCATATGTTACTGGCGGTGGGTGTGAATATCTTTCCTCTCATGGGATAGAGGTAAAATGCGGTATATTACAAAATGAATGTATAAGGTTAAATGAGGTTTATATAAAATATATCACAAAAGGAAAACCATTCGTGATTGTAAAGGGGGCCCTTACGCTTGATGGGTGGATAGCTACACAAACAGGTAATTCAAAGTGGATTACAGGGGAAAAATCGAGAAAGTTTGTACACTCCTTAAGAAAGCAAGCGGATGCTATCCTGGTGGGGGTGGATACTGTTATAGCGGATAATCCTCTTTTGACACCATATCTGATAAAAAGATCAACTGCTGATCCATTTCGGGTAATAGCAGATACACATTTAAGGGTTCCCTTACGCAGTAGAGTGTTTGATTCACCTAAATCAGACTTGACCATCATAGCTGTAGCTAGTAATGTAGATAGTATAAAGATAAAAAAAATAGAAAACCTTGGTGCTCGAGTTCTTACCTGTCGGATAAGAAATGGGCGGATTGATCTTGCTGATTTGCTGGATCAATTAGCCAAAATGTCGATAAGTTCGGTTTTCGTAGAGGGTGGGGCAACACTATGTGGTTCTATAATAAGGGAGGGACTTGTTGATAAATTTTATATATTTCTTGCCCCTAAAATATTAGGTGGTGATAATGGTGTGCCATTTGCAAGAGGACCAGGATGTGATAATATAAAAGATTGTTTACGATTAACGATTTCAAAGGTAAGAAGATTTGATGATGACATTATGATTGGGGCATATCCAAGGTAATATTCTCTGAATATCAAATTTAAAATTGAAATAAAGCGATCATGTTTACCGGTATTGTTGAGGAGATTGGAAAAGTAAAAAGTATACGAAGATTAGGTGCGGAGGCTGTCTGTATCCTAAGAATTCCTGCTTCCTTTTCTGATTCCCGTCCAGGGGAAAGTATTGCGGTTGATGGTGTTTGCTTGACCATTACGGAGATAAATGGAGATCTTTTTACACTTGATCTTTCAGCTGAAACTCTTAGCAAAAGCACATTGGCTAATGTAACACAGGGTACGAGGGTAAACCTTGAAAGGGCGCTTAGATTATCAGATCGATTAGGTGGCCATCTTGTGAGCGGTCATGTCGATGGCATGGGGATAATTGAAATGATTGAAAGGCTTCAGCGATCATGGATTATTCATATTGGTGTTGATCAGTCCTTAAGCAGGTATTTAATCGACAAGGGGTCTGTTGCTGTAGATGGAATCAGTTTAACCGTCAACCACTGTAGGGGAAACTCCTTTGATGTAGCTGTCATACCACAAACGGCCGAGAAAACAACCCTTTTTAGCAAGAAGATTGCTGACCGAGTAAATATAGAGATAGATCAGATTGCAAAATATATAGAAAAATGTTTTTTACACGAGAGAACAACCATATCAAAAGAGAAACCATCAGGAATCGACAAGGATATGTTGATCAGATACGGTTTTGGAGAAAGAAATGGGCATTTCTAATATAAAAGGAGCACTTGAAGATTTAAGACAAGGGAAAATGATTATTCTTGTTGATGATGAGGACAGGGAAAATGAGGGCGATTTGACCATGATTGCTGAGAAGGTCACTCCAGAGGCAATTAACTTTATGTCCAAATATGCAAGAGGCCTGATTTGTCTCTCCCTTCATCCGGATATAGTTGAGCGGTTAAGACTCCCACTTATGGTTCATGAGAATCAATCCCGTTTCCAGACTGCCTTTACTGTTTCTATAGAGGCAAAACATGGAGTAACAACCGGGATATCAGCTGCTGATAGAGCACAGACTATCCTTACGGCTGTGGCTGACGATGCCAAACCAGAAGATCTGGTTCAGCCAGGACATTTGTTTCCTTTACGGGCAAGGAGAGGAGGGGTACTCTTCAGAACTGGCCAGACCGAGGGTTCTGTCGATCTGGCCAGGCTTGCCGGTCTAAAGCCGGCAGGGGTTATCTGCGAGATCATGAATGAAGATGGTACTATGGCTCGAAGACCTGATCTTGATAAATTTGCTAAAAAACATGATCTACGAATAGTTACTGTTGCTGATATTATCGCCTATCGAATGAGAAATGAGTCCTTTGTGCGTAAAGTGGCTGAAACAGTTCTGCCAACCCCATCTGGTGAATTTAAGGCAATAGCATTTGTAAATGAGCTAGATAACAGTGAACATCTGGCCTTAGTAAAAGGCGAAATCAAACCTGACAAAGATATTCTGGTGAGAGTTCATTCTGAATGTCTGACAGGGGATGTCTTTGGTTCTTACAGATGTGACTGTGGAGATCAGTTGAAAAAATCGTTAACGATGATTGATCAAGAGGGACTCGGTGTTGTTGTCTATTTAAGGCAGGAAGGCCGAGGAATAGGTTTTGCTAATAAGCTTAAGGCATATGCCTTGCAGGACAAAGGGTTTGATACTGTAGAGGCAAACCAGGAGCTCGGCTTTAAACCTGACTTGAGAGATTATGGTGTCGGCGCACAGATTTTAGTTGTCTTAGGTGTGAGACGGATGAGGATAATGACAAACAACCCTAAAAAGATAATCGGTCTGGAAGGTTATGGCCTGACAGTAACGGGGAGGGTTCCTATTGAAATTCCTCCAAGACCTGAAAATGTGCGTTATCTCTTAACTAAATGTGAAAAATTAGGGCATATAATGAGTATTAATATATGAAGTATAAAAGATTTATATCTTCCACCCTAAGAGAGTGGTTTTTTCGGTTTTCCTGAAATATTTCCCATGAAAATGTGGTGGTTGAATACCTATTATTGAATCAATGAAACAACATGAAAAACCTTACAAACCCGAAGGGGGCGCCAATGCCAAAATATATTGAAGGAGAAATATCTGCCAAGGGAGTTGCATGTGCAATCGTTGTTAGCCGTTTTAATGACTTTATATGTCAACGATTATTGGATGGGGCCTTAGATGCCCTAAAAAGGCATGGTGCATCTGATGACCAGATAACTATTGTGAAGGTGCCTGGTGCCTTTGAAATCCCTGCTATGGCAAAAAAATTGTCTCTGAAAGGGAAATTTGAATGTGTGATTTGCTTGGGGGCTATAATCAGGGGTGCTACTCCACATTTTGAATATATCAGCTCTCAGGTAGCACGGGGAATAGCAAGCATTGCCCTTGAAGGTACGATTCCGGTTTCATTTGGAATGATAACGAGCGACACCTTAGAGCAGGCTATTGAAAGGGCTGGTGCAAAGAGTGGAAACAAGGGTTGGGATGCTGCTGTTTCGGCTATGGAGATGGTCAGTCTGTTCAAGGCCCTTGATTAGCTTATTGTTACTGGAAACTTGAAAGCCCGGCCTAGACCTGGCAAGCAAAGATTGGGTTTAGAGATAACGATACCAATATAGTTACAAACCAGGTTCATATGCCTATGTCGTCGCCCCAGGGCAGGATGGCTGCAACAGTTATACTGTATTTCCAGGATTTATACATAATATAGAAGTTGCAATATTTGCCAAGCACGTTGTGTAAGTGCGTGCTGGAATTTTGATTCAATTTTACATTGCTTGCGTTTAGGTTTTTTTGACTGCTAAGGAAAAATATAGAGAGTTAAAAAATTAGATATTCCCTTTGCTCACTGGATATTTAATGGGGCGTAGATTCGGCGGTTGATATGGCATCTTTCCAGTTTCAAGTATCAAGTTTGACGGTTTCGTAAAAAGTCATTTTACTCGCTCATGATGCCCATTTTGGGATTCATCAAATGCTTCGCTAATCGCCAAAAACTCGGCCTAAAGGCCTCAAACCTGCCCGCCATCGCACCCGCTCAGGCGAGGCGGGCGGGCAATTTGTCCCGCTTGCAGCGGGATTAACGCTCTGCATTTCATGAATCTATTTCCAAAAGTGGCCAAAATCGCTCGCAAAAGACTTTTTACGAGTTTGTCAAGTTTGAAATATTAAGAAATATATGGGAAAGAGAAGGCGCTCTAGAGAGTTAGCAATAAAGGTTCTTTTTCATCTCGAATTTTCAAAAAAAGATGACCCCGCAGGAGCCTTTGATTTAATATGCAATACATTTGGTTCACCTAAAGATAGTATGAGTTTTTCAAAGGAACTAGTCCTAGGAGTTTGTTTTCATACTGAAGAGTTAGATAATGCGATATCGAAGGCTTCTCAGAACTGGCGATTGGAAAGGATATCAAGAGTTGATCACTCTATTTTACGATTAGCTGTATATGAGATTTTATACAGGGATGATATTCCTCCAAAGGTTTCTATTAATGAGGCGGTAGATTTAGGAAAAAAATTTGGAACCGAGGAATCGGGCGCCTTTATTAACGGCATATTGGATAACATTTATAATTCCTTGACCAGAACAAGCAAGCCTATAGAATCGCAGAGCTAAATAAAATATCACAAATAGGAAAGCTTTCACCGTACAAAGATTACTCATTGAGAAATTTTTGTAGTGCTCCCTACTGACATTCGGCAATGCCTATATTTATTATGAGATTGGGTTTAAGGTTAACATGCAGATTTTTAGACCAACTATCGCGTCAGGCGATAGTTGCATTCCTCTCTAAGGATAAATTTCTCCTTGCAGAATATCTTTCCAGGCTCGATAAAACGTTAACTAGTATGTTAACCCAGTTGATAGATAGAGGTTTTCTTACTGGAAAACGAGATGAGCTTATACCGGTTGCATCTCAGGAAAAGATTAAGGCCGAAAGTGCTATTTGTCGGCTTAACTTCACCGAGAAGTTATTCATATGATGTTTTATCCTTTACTACCAAGAAAATAGTATCGACACCGGAGAAGCTTGAATTATATGGATTTGGATTTATCGTTCCCTAGGTTAAAGGGATCAATGCAGACTACATAGAATTTACAGAATCTACTATAACTACTTTAATTGACTATTACAGTATAGATGAAGGTGATGCAGACCATTTCTCATTAAACCCAGATTATGCAGTAGGCATCGTCACGAGGGTTGAAAAACCTCAGCGAAACGCGAAGTTGGAGTGATTTTGCGCCGAAGGCATATTTGTAAATATGTTGAGAAGCAAAATCGTGAAACGAGCGTTGCAGCAAAGTATTTCAGGCCGCAGTAGGTGGCTACTGCATAATCTGGGTTAAAGGTTATTGTCAGCATTGATGAAGTGGTTTTCCCTGACTTGGGAACTTTAGAGCAGGAATGGTAAACATGTCTCGATTTGCCTGAATCTCATTATTCTATAGTAATCGATACCAGTATAGGGGCAGAGTAAATGAAAAAGTATGATCCTCAAAAAATAGAGATCAAGTGGCAGTCATTCTGGGACAAGAATGATTATTTTAAAGTCAGTGAAGACAATAATAAGAAAAAATATTATTTGCTTGAAATGTATCCATATCCCTCTGGCAAGATACATATGGGACATGTCAGAAATTATGCTATCGGAGATGTGGTCGCACGATATAAGAGGATGAAGGGATTTAATGTCCTTCATCCAATGGGCTGGGATGCCTTTGGTATGCCAGCTGAGAATGCTGCTATTGAAAATAACACTCATCCTGCCAAGTGGACATACGATAATATTGATTACATGAGAGGCCAGCTACAAAGGATGGGATTTAGTTATGATTGGAGCAGAGAACTGGCTACCTGCAGGCCTGAATATTATCGATGGGAGCAGCTTATTTTTGTGGAAATGTTTAAAAAAGGCCTAGCATATAAAAAGAAGACTTATGTTAACTGGTGTGACCAATGCAAGACAGTTTTGGCAAATGAACAGGTTGTGGATGGATGCTGTTGGAGACATTCTGATCAAGAGGTTACCTTAAAGGAGATGGATAGCTGGTTTTTTAAAACGACAGAATATACACAGGAATTACTTGCCTATTGTGATAAACTTCCGGGTTGGCCCGAAAAGGTGCTTACCATGCAGAGAAATTGGATAGGTGAGAGTCATGGAGCTATTTTAAGGTTTCCTGTCGTTAATTCTGATCATGTGATTGAGGTCTTTACAACAAGGCAGGATACAATTTTTGGTGCGACCTTTCTTTGTTTTGCACCGGAGCATCCCTTTATCAAGGATTTGATAAAGGGTACACCGCAAGAAAAGGAGGTAGATGAATTTATCGAAAAGACCCTTATGGTAGATACCTTTATGCGGACAACTGACTTTACAGTTAAGGAGGGAATATTTACAGGACGCTATTGCCTGAATCCCGCAACAGAAGAGGAAATACCTATTTATGTAGCTAATTTTGTCCTTTATGATTATGGAACAGGTGCAATTATGGCAGTGCCTACCCACGATCAGAGAGACTTTGAATTTGCCAAGAAGTATCATTTATCACTCAGGGTTGTCATAAAACCCAAGGATACAGATTTGGTTGAAGAGGAAATGACTGAGGCATATGCGGGCGAAGGGATTTTAGTCAACTCCGGTCCATTTAATGGGATGCCGAATATGGAGGCCTTGGATGCGATCATTGATTATCTGGAAGCAAAGGGAATGGGCTATAAAACCGTGAATTACCGCTTGAAAGATTGGGGGGTGAGTAGACAGAGATATTGGGGAGCGCCTATACCTATTATTTATTGTCCACAGTGTGGTGCTGTTCCAGTTCCTGAGGATCAACTTCCAGTGTTACTCCCACTTGATCTGGATATCAAAGAGGGGGGGAAATCACCACTCCCTTATGAGGCTTCTTTTTATGAAACAAAATGCCCGCAGTGTGGTAAAAAAGCAAAAAGAGAGACAGATACCATGGATACCTTTGTTGAATCATCATGGTATTTTGACAGATTTGCATCTCCTCGGCATGAGACCAGTATCTTTGATAAGGAAAAGGTAGCTTACTGGATGCCTGTGGATCAATATATTGGCGGTATTGAGCATGCTATATTGCATCTCCTTTATTCACGTTTCTACACAAAGACTCTTAGGGATATGGGATATTTACAGATAGATGAACCTTTTACCAATCTCCTGACCCAGGGTATGGTATGTAAAGAGACCTTCAAGTGCCAGGAGCATGGCTATCTTTTTCCTGACGAAGTTAATGAGGGCAAATGTATTTATTGCGGTAAAGTGGCACAGATTGGGGGTTCTGTGAAGATGTCCAAATCTACCAAAAATGTAATCGATCCACAGAAACTTGTTGATCGATATGGCGCAGATACCGTAAGGATGTTCTGTTTGTTTGCATCCCCTCCGGAAAGGGATCTCGAATGGAGCGATGAGGGTGTAGAAGGGGCGCGGAGATTTCTCAATAGAGTATGGCGTCTGGTTGTTCATAACAGTCAAATACTATCAAATGTTCAGTCATATGATGCAATGCAATCAATTTCACCTGATCTTCAAGCCATTCATCGAAAGACACACCAGATTATAAAAAAAGTGACAGAAGATATAGAAGACAGGTTTCATTTTAATACTGCCATCAGTGCAATAATGGAGCTTTTTAACACTGTAAATCAGCTTATGAGTAATGGGAAAGAAATATCTCAAATCGGTTTCTCTGTAATTAAAGAGGCAATAGATGCCATGGTAAAACTCTTGCATCCCATCGTGCCGCATATTACAGAGGAGCTATGGAGGACCTTGGGTCATAATGAAAGTTTGGCAAATGTTTCTTGGCCACAATATCGAGAAGAGGCCCTAAAGAAGGAAACAAGGTTAGTTGTTTTACAGGTAAATGGTAAGCTTAGGAACAGAATAGAGATACCTGCTTCATTGACTGAAAAGGAGATCCAGGATTTGGCCCTGAAGGATGAACGGGTTCAACATTTTATTCATGAGAAAGAAATAAAGAAGGTAATCGTTGTTCAGAAAAAATTGGTTAATGTGGTGATATGATTGGATCATCTATGATATAAACCACACAAACATATTTAAGGACTATGGAAAGATTGCAATGCAAGATGTAACTCCGGAGAATGTCTTGACCTCTTTACATAAGGGTGCTTTTGCACCCTTTTATCTTTTTTACGGCCCTGAAGACTTTTGGCTGGAGATAACTCTCGATATGATCAAGAAAGATTTTATCCCTGAATCGGTCAAGGCGTTTAACGTAGAGACTCTCTATGGAGGTGAGATTTCAGCCCAAGAGTTACTCAGTAGGGCTCAGCTGGTTCCTTTTATGGCTCCCCATAGATTGCTTATAGTGAGGGAAACTGAAAACTTTGCTAAAGATGCATTTGAACACTTTCTTGCCTATATTGCCAATCCGGTTGACTCAACTTGTATTATATGGATATCAAACAAAACTGATTTGAAAGGGGTTTTTTACAAGACGTTTAAGGAGCTTGGCAGAGCAGTATATTTTAGAAGATTATCTGAGCAGCAGGTATATCACTGGGTACAGAAGCGGGCAAAGGAATTAGACTTGGATATCACCAGAGAGGCATCATCTCTTATCTACCAACTGGTTGGCGGTAGTTTGAGAGATCTTTTTAATGAGCTATTCAAACTTTCCCTAAGATATCCGCATTCGCAGATAGGAGTGGAGCAAATAAAGGAATTGACTACATTTAGCAGGCTTTTTACTGTCTTTGATCTGGTAGATTATGTATCAAAAAAGGATATTCACCATGCTATCGTTGTTTTAGGTAAGCTTTTTCAAGCACAAGGCCGGGATTCATATACATTATTAGGCCTTTTAGGGATGCTGGCCAGACAAATGAAATTAATTTTGAAAGCCAAGTCAGGGCTTAAGGGGGGAGGGGATAGGCGTGAAGCGATAAAACGTTTACAACCTCTGCCCCATTTTGTGATAGAAAAATATCTGGCTCAGGAAAGGTTTTGGAAGGAAGAAGAGTTAGAGGAGGCCTTAAATCATATCTATGATGCTGATGGCTTGATCAAGACTGGTTCGAAGGCGGATCTTGTTTTAGAGAACCTGATTTTTCTTCTTTGTTTTCCTCAGCATGTATCGTAGCAAGTTTGTTTGCCTGTCGAGTCAATCTGGATATTTTTCTGCTTACTGTATTTTTATGGAGGACTCCTTTTGATTGAACCTTTTGAAGGATAGAAACAGTTTTTTTAAGGGATTGATTTGCATCTTCGACCTTTTCATTCGCAATAGCTAACCGTAGCCCTTTGACCGCATTTTTGGCCATGGTTTTGTATCCTGCATTCCTTAATCTTTGTACTTTACTCTGTCTATCTCTTTTGATAGCAGATTTATGATTTGCCACGCTTTACCTCCTGATAGTAGTCTAATATGTTTTTAAAAAAGAATACCCAGCAACTTTACCTCTGTAGCCGGGGTTTAAAAAATTGATCATATATCTTGGATTTTTGGTGGCTATAACCATTAAACTAATACTAACACGGTGTCAAGGTTTTTCATGAATGAAAATGATTATGTTACAAGGGCAGCCGGGGTAATCGGTATTTTTACCTTCTTAAGCAGGATTCTGGGATTGATAAGGGACATCCTGATTGCCAATTTCTTTGGATCTGGTATGTCTGCAGACTCTTTTTTTGTTGCTTTTCGAATCCCCAATCTTTTGAGAAGACTCTTCGCAGAAGGCTCATTCTCCATATCTTTTATCCCGGTCTTTACAGAATATATAAAGAACAAGTCAAGGGAAGAGGCCTTTTTACTGGCCCGTGTTGTTTTAACCGTTCTTGTTTGTGTTATAACAGGCATTACCATTCTAGGTATTATTTTTTCTCCATTCATTGTGAGAGTTATCGCCCCTGGATTTGGGGGAATGGGTGAAAAATATGCCCTCACCGTTCTTTTGACAAGAATTATGTTTCCTTACATATTTCTGGTTAGTCTCCTTGCCCTTTTTATGGGTATTCTTAACTCCCTTAAGCATTTTGCAGTGCCTGCCATAGCGCCGATATTGTTAAACCTTGCAATGATCGCTGCTCTTCTTTTCATTACCCCTTATATGAAAAAACCAACAATAGGTTTGGCTTACGGGGTAATCGTGGGAGGGGTTATTCAGGTGCTTCTGCAAATACCTTTTTTGATCAGCAAAGGTCTCTCTTTTGCACCAAAATGGGATCTAAAACATCCGGCCTTAAAGAAGATTGGTATGTTAATGTTGCCAACCATCTTTGGTTCGGCTATTTATCAAATAAATCAACTTATTGGTACACTGTTAGCATCGCTGCTTAGAGAGGGCAGTATTTCGTATCTCTATTATGCTGATAGACTTGTACAATTTCCCCTTGGTGTTTTTGCAATAGCAATCAGTACAGCTGTCTTACCCTCTCTTTCAAGGCAGGCGGCGGGAGGAGATATTTACCATTTGAAGCAAACACTTTCTCATGCCCTGAGACTAACGATGTTTATTACTATTCCAGCAATGGTAGGATTAATTATTCTTAGGCAGCCAATAATTACCCTCTTATTTCAAAGGGGGGCATTTGATTCATTTACCACAATAATGACTGCCCAGGCCCTCCTTTATTATTCTCTGGGGCTCTGGGCGTTTGCTGGCCTTCGAGTATTTGTCTCAGCCTTTTATTCATTGCAGGATACCAAAACTCCTGTTAAAGTTGCAGTGATGGCTATGATTTTAAATATCATATTTTCCCTTTCTTTAATGGGTCCCCTTAAGCATGGAGGTCTGGCCTTGGCCCTTTCCCTTGCTTCTACCCTGCAATTGTTTATGCTTATTTTTTTACTACAAAGGAGGCTGGGTGGTATTGGGGGAAGGGTTGTGATAAACTCAATGGGAAGATCCTTTATCTCCTCTCTTATTATGGGTATCTGCATTTATTTTTTGGCATGTAAGGTCGTTTTTATTTCAGGCGTGCACAAGACCTTTACTCTCGCCCTAGGTCTTTTGATAATAATATGCAGCGGGTTTGCTATATATTTAGTAGTTTCACATCTCTTAGGAAGCAAAGAGTTGTCATCTATTACAGAACTATTAAAGAGATCTAAGAAAGAAGAATGAAGAAGCCCGCAAGAACGGTAGAAAAATTCTTGTGTGTTTTTCTCTTTCATCTTGAATGTAAAATAAAAAGGTGGCATATAATAAGTAAACTTGTAAACAACGGGCGTATCTTTGATTCACTCACATGAGGCTTTTGGGAAATTTTTAGAGTCACTTTGAAGAAATAAAATTATAGGCTGATAAAAAACAAGGAGCTTTACTTTTTAATCTCATGCTTCATTATCCTAATACTCCACCATTTTGGGTATTCTCTGCTGGTAATGCCAAAAGCATCTGGTCCTGCCAGGCGGGCATGGGTTACCCGATGCAGTACAAGTGGGGATGTAGCTCAGATGGGAGAGCGGTACGTTCGCAACTTATGGAGCCGTAAAGATAAGTAAACCCAAGTAAAGAATAATTTCAATAAGTTAACCCCTCTGTTTTGTCATGGTAAAACCATGTAAAATGACGTAAATAGGGGGGTATTTTTTACCTTGTGTTGACTAAATGTTGACTAAGGAGCGCAGTACGCCCCGAACGTAGTAGGCTCCCGCTTCACTTAAAACCCCTCCAAAACCCCACCATAAATTTTTCTTACTCTTTGCTATAAAATAGGCTTGACTTTATTCACTTTAAACATTATAATTATCATTAGTGAATAAATTATCAACTTAAGGAGAGGATTATGACCACAGAAAATCAAACAAATTACATTCGCACTTTATTTATAGAGTCTGGCGTTTGTGGTTCAACAGAGGATTTGAATCACCTTACTATTGCTGCACCGCTGGCCTATGAGTGGTTTATGCGGAAGGTCGATGAAATTAGTAAGCTACCCGAGGAATTGCGGCGAGAGGGTGTTTCCAGGGGGGAGAAAATGCCAATGCTGGCCAAAAAACAGCAGCTTGCATTGTTTAGGTTTCTCTATCCAAAACAGAATCTCAAAGATTTTGCAGCCCTTTTTAACTGCTCACACGATACGGTCCGGCAGTGGAATCGCTCGTCGGATGTACAGGAGAAAGTTTTGGAATTTGCAGAGGAGTTCACACAGGATTTTCTCGCACATGCGTACAGGGCTTTCAAAGAAAATAAAATGGATGTGTATGGCGACATTATTCAGCAGGCACACTGTTTTAATTCTTTATATTTCAAATATGCCCTATTGGATGAGCTGTATTCGAGCTTTCAGGATTTTCACGAGAAGGGGAGTAATTTCAAGGGAGAGGATCTTGTCATTCTATCTTTTGTGAGAAATACGTTGTTCGAGCTCGATGCGAAAACCCTGCTCGACGATGCTAAAACAGCGCGGTGGTGGTACGAGACGGAGGCCGAGGCACAAAAATTATATCAGGGTGTTTTGTTTGTTAGGTTAGTTGATTTAATCGAGCAAAATAACACTGTGGAAGCTATTAAATTTCTGAAAGAGGATGTTATTCCTGCGACTAGCGAATCAATTGAAAACGAATATAAGCATCTGTACGAATTATGGGTATCCGAACACACTAAGGCTAAGCGTAAAAGAAAAATTAAATAAAAACCTGGGGCTAGCCTGGGCCAGGCGAAAAGGCAATTCCCGGTTGCTCTGCCCCACCATTAACACCGGGACCATGACGGGGATGGCATGAAAACAACAAGCATAGACTTTGAATTTATCAAGTGGAGATTTTGGGAACCACTACGGAGAAACCAGGAATATAGGAATGAATATGCTATTCTTTATAAGGAATTTTTTCCTTCTTTTGAATCCATAGAGGCATTCTCAAAAAAATGGAATATTCAGTATCCTATCGCCCCGGAATTAGAGTTTGAGCAAATAAAAAACCCTGCTGGTGTTTTTATTGATAGGAGTATTTCCTATTATGAGGATGCTGTTTTTGTCCCCTTCCCCTGGATAATTGAGAGCCCCCGATCTGGCTATCTTCCTGTGATAGTAAATCTACA
>JAWOBA010000278.1:0-5389 GCA_046498285.1 Desulfatiglandales bacterium
CTCATAGCTTCCTCCCCGGGCATAGCCAAGAAGCTGGCTGGTGAGATTAGAGCCGCTCTGCACGGATTGTTCAATGGTGATGAGTCGTTTATAGTGGGGATGATCAGGAGAAATGTCCAAGAGCATCAGGGATATATTTCCCTGGATGGACATCAGGAGGTTGTTGAAATTATGGGCAATGCCTCCTGCCAAGGTACCAATGGCCTCCATCTTTTGAGCCTGGTTGAGCTGGTACTCCAGGAGCTTTTTTTCGGTGATGTCGCGAATAACACCATGATATCCTATAATGCTTCCATCTTCTGCACTCCAGATATTTGAGGTCATGAGACAATCTATCTCTGTTCCATTTTTTTTGCGGAGCTTAACTTGAAAGTCTTTTACAGAACCTGCCTTTTCTATTTCTTGTTGATATTTGAATCGGTCTTTGGGATTGGCATAAAAATCCTGCGCTTTCAGATTGTTTATCTCTTTTTTTGTGTAACCAAAGAGATCTAAAAAAGATTGGTTAATGTATAAAAGTCTACCTTTTTGGGTGCTAATGTAGATTGAATCTCTAGACTGCTCAGAGAGGGTACGGTATTTTTCCTCATTCTCCTTTAGGGCTTTCTCGGTTTTTTTCCGTGAGGTGATATCACGAACAACACCACGAAACCCAACCGGTTTATCTGCAGGATCTTGAATCAATGAAGTAGACATCTCAAGGATAATTTTCTTTCCATTTTTTCCAATAACTTCATAGTCCATTATTCGTAAGGGCTTCCCGGTCCGATAAACCTGATTAAAGATTCGATACATTTTTTTTGCTGTTTCTGGAGTGGTATAGCTGCGGTTGTTCAGACCCATGAGCTCATCACGAGTGTAACCAGTTATGGTGCATAATGCATCATTAAAAAAGGTGAGGTTCCCTGCGGGGTCAACCTCAAAGTAGCCCTCTTCAATGCTCTCCAGGATGGTACGGTATTTCTCCTCCCTCTCCCGCAAGGTTTGCTCAGCCTGCCTACGAACCTTTATTTCATGTTTTAATTGCTCATTTGCCCTGGAAAGTTCCCTTGTTCGTTTCTCGAACTGTGTTTCTAAATTATCGCATGATCTTTGCAATGCCTTGTTCGCTCGCACGGAATCGCTAATGTCGAGAATTATCCCATTCCATAAAATCCTACCATCTGGTAATAGGTGGGGACTGGAAGTAGCATGCATCCATCTTATTTCTCCAGTCCTGGTCTTTATTCTAAATTCTTTCGACCATGTTTTCATGGTTTGCGCTGATTCAATGATTGACTGATTTACGGAATCAAGATCTTCTTTTACGATTTTATCAAATAAAATGTATGGGTCTGCCATGATTTCCTGAGCAGAGATATCAAGGATAGAAGCTGCACTATGACTCACATAAGACAATTCATAGGATCCATCTTTCTTGAGCATGAACTGGTAGAAAACTCCAGGAATGCTGGATGCAATTTCCCAATATTTTTCTTCACTGTCTCCCAGCGCCTCCTCTACCTGTTTGGTCTCGATGGCTTCCTTTTCCAATTCCTTAATCTTTTGTTCCAATTCACCGTAGGTTGGCTTCTTGATCATTAGATAATTCTCTAATTGCTATTACAATAAAAAGTTCATATATTGTTTGCTTTGATAACATCTATTAATTTTTTTCATCTTATCGATGCTTTCTTCATGTTTTTAGCTCTGTTCTTCTTGGTGTGCTGTTATCAAAAAAGATAGTATGTCAATCAATGATAGGGTTTTATCAAGCATTCTCCAGTAAGTCATATTCTTCCATATGTATCAAATTATTTAAAATACCATGTTTGTCAGGATTTTTCCAGATTCATTCAATGAATTCTTCTAAATTTATGATAGATCGCGTATGGTAAGTAAAACATCAATCACTTTGTGTCTCTCTGTTTTTCCGTGCCCGGTTACCGGTCGCGTCAGATCAAAATTGCCCTAGAAGACTCATAAAGGGAAATCTCGCATATCATAATACTCAGCCTATTTGCAATTGTGGGCTTTCCCTTTTTATTATTGAGTCGTTTGAAAAACCTGGCGATTTTCAGAATTCCACTTTGTTTACAATAAACCACAAGACACGAAGAGCACCCCGGTTGAATACGCCCCAGTACCATCTTTCGGAGCTACGGGGTAAACTTCCCTGTCCTTCGGTCCCGGTTAAACGATATGGTTTAACGGGATAAAAATTCAACGGGGCGAGGCGAAGGAAAGATTGTATGTCCGGCGGGTTAAACGCCGGACATACATAGTTTCGGCTAAGGGGCAGTCCTTCCTTTGTGTACCTTGTACCTTGTGGTTGAAAAAAGGGAATAAGTCAACGAAGTCAATAATGTGCCTGAGATCCCGATTTATCGGGGCAATGCGGATAGAGCAAAATCGCTTATAAGAAATTTCTTACCAGTGTGTCAAATATGATGTATCAAAAAAGATAAGAACTTTTTTCTAAGATTTTTCAAGGTTTTCTCATTCTGAATCTTTGAAGAATAGTATGGAAGGACTCCATCTGAAGAGGGATCTTCTCACTCCAGAATAGGTGAGTGAAACATGTACAATCTGATGATCCAAATCCAGAAGGCCCACCTTTCATGATTGATGAAAGTGCCTGAGCAATCTCGCATTCCTGCCTTTGAGAGGATCTGATCGGAATAGAAATAAACCCATCAGTAACCCGGGTGAGATAATCGATGTGCCAGTGCATTTTTTTTCTCTTCTGTCTATGTCGTTTAATTCTAGCTCTGAGATTACTCATTGCAGATCCAACATAGATATAATAGCCTTTTTGAAACATGAATGACCCCAGCCTACCGACCTCTATAAGTTTCTGTCTTTCTAAATGTAAGACTAAAAGATAACTCCCCCTGTCCTTTATCTCATGCTGCAAATAATCCCAGGGAATCTCTAATGTTTTCACTCTTTGAGAGATGCTAAGATCAGATTTCCATTCTATTGCTACAGGAAGAATTATAAGGTCATTTTTAACTTTTAGCATATGTAAGCTGAAATCATAATCCGTATGAAAATCCGGCATGAACCATTGTACATGGGGATAGTGAACAATAAATAACATAACGGTCCTGATGCCATTCCTTGCCATTTCACTGAGCTCAAGGAGATGTCTCTTACCTCTTTCTGTCACAGCATCAGGGAACATTGCCACACCATTTTCACAAAGCGTGCATGATTTTACCTCTACATAGATATCTCTTCCATTCTGCCTCAATAGAAAGTCAAACCGGCTTTTGCCATAAGAAATTTCGTTTTTAATTACCTCAGCGCCTTCAAGGGATGGAATGAATTTCATTTCAATAAGATACCTGGCAACCTGATTGGTAATAGTGGTATGGAGGAAAATCGGAGATCCCTTCCTTTGAACAGCAAGTACTGTATAGTTAGTTTTTCTTTTTGAAGGACGAATTCTTTCAAAAAGATGATCAGGATAAAGATAAAGAATTACCCCAGGTAAAAGGAGTCCCCAGAGCCTTCCTGGATTTGGAAGATAGGCGTTTATTATGCCCAGTTCGTCAGCAATGCACCTCACAAGAAACCTGTTTGCTCTTTCAAGAAAAATGGCCTTTACCGCTTGACCTGTGTGTATAGGAAAATAGTTCATATTCTGAGACCTTTGCATGACCCCTATTGATCTAAAGACGATGGGCTTTTTGGGGATGGTGAAAATCGCCGGGTTTTTCAAAGCTCATAATATTCCTTCGAGGTCTACTTGACACATGATTGACTTTATCCTATATTCCGTTTTCTGAAAAGAGAGTTTTTTTAACTATTAGATAAATCGATTTCCACATGACTGAGTAAAAATCAATCAAATTATGCATATACGATATATCCGAGGAAGTTCAATCAATGGCCATAGCATTTGGATTGCAGCGATTTCTTAACGATATTAGGTACCATCGGGATCGTTACCGTCAATTCATTGGTATCTCCTTTGTTATCCTGGTCAGTGTTACCGGTAAACCAAAGGAACTGATGTTTTTTCCTGGCGTAGTCTTTATTTTCCTAGGTATAGGAATGCGATTATGGTCCTCAGGGCATATTAAAAAAAACCGGGCCCTTGCTACCGATGGGCCTTATACCTTTGTCAGACACCCTATCTATGTAGGCAATATCATGTTAGGATTTGGGTTTGCCCTTGCTTCAAGCTTATGGTGGGGTATCCCCCTGTTGATCCTTATTTTACTCACCTTTTATCCTCATGCCATCCATCGAGAAGATGAAAACCTTCATCGCAGGTTCAAAAGGGAATGGGAGCAATGGCGTAAAGAAACACCGGCGCTCATTCCACGCATTAGTCGTTATAGGAACGCACAACATGGAGAATGGTCATTCATACAAAGCCTGCGGCAAAATGGAGAGCCCATTATTGCCCTGTTTTTACTGTTTTGGGTTTACTTTCTTTCCCTCGGCCTCCATTCACCTCCATAATATGACCAATGTTCATACATATGAATAACATCGCAGAAAGTGAGCTTCTTGAGTGGATCGAGAAGAGCATTAAAACAAACTCTAACGTTTTTCGTCGTGGTTACCAAGGACATGTCTATCTGTATGAAGACAAAGGCAAGCGTTTAATTGTCAAGGCTCCCAGTGGATGGGGATTAGGCAGACTGATTCGTTTGTTGATGCTGCGTAAAGAGTATAGAGTTTATTCCAAACTATCTGGAATTCCTGGCATACCTTATTGTTACGGTCTTCTCAATGGATGTTACTTGGTCCTCGAATTCATAGATGGAGTTCCGATCCGGAATGCACAGATTACAGATAGTGATTTGTTTTTTAAGACACTCTTGCAATTGATAAAAGAGTTACACAAGGAAGGCGTGGCTCACACTGACCTCAAGAAAAAAGACAACCTTCTCGTCTTAGAAGGACATGCTCCGTGTGTTATCGACTTTGGTGTGGCTGTCATCATGAAATCAGGCTTTGCACCACTCAATCACTACCTTTATAACCTTGCAAAAAAATTTGATTTCAATGCATGGGTAAAGTTGAAATATGATGGCAGATATGAAAAGGTGAATGCAGAAGATAAAAAATACTTTAACAGAACAATCATTGAAAAGGTGTCGCACTGGGGTAAAGACAGGTATCTAGATATTAAAAAATCTCTGAAAGGCAAAAAATAACAATGCCAACCATTGCAACATGAAGAAAACTATCGAGCATTACAACAATCATTGCCTGACCTGGATATCAAAGAGGTTCTTATATCTGCCATTTGCAGCAATGAGCCTCTCATGGGTACCTGACTCAACAACCCTGCCGTGCTCCAGAACATAGATCCTATCAGCCCTTCTGATTGTATTTAAACGATGGGACACAATAAAAACCGTCCTCTGCCCCAGAAGATTTTCTATGG
>JAWOBA010000280.1:0-8319 GCA_046498285.1 Desulfatiglandales bacterium
CCATAGAAAATCTTCTGGGGCAGAGGACGGTTTTTATTGTGTCCCATCGTTTAAATACAATCAGAAGGGCTGATAGGATCTATGTTCTGGAGCACGGCAGGGTTGTTGAGTCAGGTACCCATGAGAGGCTCATTGCTGCAAATGGCAGATATAAGAACCTCTTTGATATCCAGGTCAGGCAATGATTGTTGGACTCTGCAATCTATCTCAAGCACATGGTTTTTACAAAAGATTATATCACTCTAAACTTTAGGCACTTTATTTCACTTAAAAAATAAGGGGATACATATGTCTATAAAAAAACTGCTAGATATTTTGGGAGTCCCCTAAGTGTAAGGGAGAAATATACTTGAATTCAGCAGAAGATGGGCTTATATGTGATATTTATAAGCTCTTATAATGAAATAAAGGATGATATACCGGTTATGCTTATAGATGACTGAAAGCTACTACCAGATCTACAAATTTCTTGCCCTGATTTATATATATGATTCAAAAATCAATAAATCATTTTTTTGCAAATAGTAAATATGAGCCAAATAATAGTACAATTCAGATACTGCCCGTATTAATACTTCTTGTAGGATTTAGTATCAGGTTTTTCGCTTTTCACTGCACACCTATTATCAACCCAGACGGAACCTTATATATCCAGCAAGCAAAGGCGATTTATTATGGCCTAAATAACATGCTAACTGCATGTTTTCCATATCTGTCTATATATCCAATTTTTATTGTAGGCAGCTTTAAAATTTTTGGTGATTGGATTGTGGCTGCCAAGACGGTGTCTCTTATTTTCGGTTCTCTAAGTCTAATTCCACTGTATTTAATGCTCAGGCGTTTTTTTGATGAAACTATTGCTTCATTCAGCCTATTGATTTTTGCCTTAAATCCAGCATTTATTGACGTATGCGGCAAGGTAGTGAGAGGCCCTATATATTGGTTTTTCTCCTTGTTTGGATTGTACCTTTTTATCCTTCACATTGAGAGAAAAAAATCCCTCTACCTTATTCTTAGCACTTTTGTTCTTTTCATAGCTGCTTGGGCTAGGATTGAGGCAATTTTATATATTATCATGTCTTTTGTTTATATGGTGGTAATATCAAAGGAAAAGAAATTGCAAAATTCATTTTTTTTCCTTTTACCGGTTATACTAATTTTTGCTATTCTGATTATTTATAATATACCTGTCATGGAGTTATTTGCTCCTCAACGAATAACAAATAAGATATCAACGGCACTAGCGAATTATCAAACCTTGCGAGCAAATTTAGGCGAGATTATTGATCAAAGGCCAATCGGTATTAGTCCTTATTTTTTACCTAAAGTAAAAAACCTACTTTGGTTTATTGCTATCGGTGCATTATTTGTTCAAATAATAAGAGCTTTCTTCCTACCATTTTTCCTGATATTTGTTCTTGGTATAGGAGGATTAGGAGGTAGAATTAAAAGAGACCCTCGGTTGCTCTATTTGGTCATAGTGTCTATTGCTGCATTGGCAGTACTTTATATTCAGACACTGGATCAATGGGCAATAGTTAACCGACATATAAGCCTCTTTTTATTTCCATCATTTGTCTTAATCGGCTTTGGATTGGAAAAGATTATCTATTTGTTTAAAACCAGGTTTCAATTCAGCCAATCTGTGGTTTATGCTATTATTTGCTTATTGATTTTTTCCATTGCCTTACCTAAAAACCTGAAAAGAAGTGAGGATGATAAGATCCTATTTAAAGAAATTGGAGAATTTATCTCTAATCACAGCGAAAATAAAGGAGAAATTTTAATAGCCGGCTCTTTCAAACGAATCCGACTGATTCATTTTTATGCAAATTTAAATTACCCCAATGCCCCTTGTTTCAATATCAATTCTATATTCACTGATAAAAATAAAGGCTCTATGCGTTTTTTAAAGAAAAACGCCTTTCATTATTTTATTTGGGATGAGAAAAATTGGACTAAAAAGGAACTAAACACTATCCGGAATAAATACCAAAAAAATATTATTGAACTTAAAGAGTGCTGGAGCCCAAAGTTAGGAAAAATTATACTTTTTAAGGTTGTTTAATGAAGATAGCACTCGTATGCAAACAGTATTCTTTGGAAAAGGGGGGTTTGCAAAGATATACTATTTTTTTAAGCAGAGAACTGATTCGTGCCGGACATGAGGTTCATGTATTTGCCAACACTTGGCAGAGGGATCCGGTCGGCATAATTCATCATGTTCCAATGTTCCACTTTTTCTCTCCGCTGAAGAATCTCTCTTTTGCCTTTCTTTCAAATCGTGCTTTATCGAAAATCAGTTTCAATGTCATACATAGCATGGAAAGGATTTTTTATCAGGATATATTTCGTATTTCAGATGGCATTAATCCTGTCCAGCTTTCGCAGCGGTACCCAAATCCTGCAGTTCGCTTATTTAAAGCAATGGGTCCTAGAAGGCTTGCTTTGAGTTACTTGGAACATAAAATTTTTGTAGACCGAGGATGTAAGGTCATCATGACTAACTCCGAACTGATGAAAAGGCACATTATGAAGCATTACAAGGTACCCCCCCAGAAGATAGTAGTCATTTACAATGCAGTAAATACTTCGCAATTCCACCCTGGAGTTAAAGAGGAATACGGTGCATCCATTAGGAATAAGTACCACATTAAACAAGATGACCTGGTTCTTCTTTTTATATCAAACAATTTTAAACTTAAACGGCTCCAAACAATCCTTAACTCCCTAACCTTGTTAAAAAACAGAGAAATTAAACTTTTAGTTGTTGGAAATGACAGTGAAAGGCCTTACAAAAAATGGATTGCCAAAAAGGCTTTGGATAAACAGGTCTTATTCTTGGGACCAAAAAAGAGGGTAGAAAAATATTACGCTGCCTCGGATATCTTTGTTCTCCCCACCCTCTATGATGCCTTTGCCAATGTTTGTTTGGAGGCTATGGCCTGTGGATTACCTGTTATCACTACCAGAAATAATGGAGCCTCTGAACTAATCGATGATAAACAGCATGGATATATACTGGAAACTCAGGAGCCCGGGGAATTAGCTGGCAAAATAAGGGCGCTCGAATTTCGAATAGAAAGATCCAGGATGGGAGAAAATGCAGCAAAAAAGGCAAAAGGCTTTACTGTAGAAAGGCATATGTCCCAGGTGCTCGGGCTTTATGAGAGAATTAATTGTCAAAAAGAGAAATAACATTACTGATCTTTCATCAGCAGTGGAATACCTTGAAAAAAAGTATCTGATTTTTAATCGCAACTACGTGGATCTCTTTGAATATTTTGGATTGGATTGTTTTGATTCAATATGGGAGTACCAGGGTGGCGAGGTCATTAAAAGGATCAAAACAAGGTCTGTGATTCGTATTGAAGTACAAAATCGTGATGAAAAAAGATGTTTTTATTTAAAAAGGCATAACCTGGAATATGTGGGTCTCCGGCGAGTCCTTTCATTTTTTTTCCCGAGATGGATATTTTCGCAGGGTCGGAGAGAATTTGAAAATATCTGTGCTTTTCGAAAGAATAATTTGGCAACAGTTGTTCCGGTGATAGCAGGAGAAAAATTCTTCAGGTTTTTCTGGGCAAGGTCTTTTCTTATTACTGAGGACTTTTGCCCATTCATTTCCTTGGAAGCCTTGCTCAGAGACTACTCTAGATTTTTCACAGGAGAGGAAGGGGAAACCAAAAAAGGGATTCTGATGCAGGAGATTGCCCTTTTCGCTCGAAAAATGCATAAAAAAGGATTTAATCATCGTGATTTTAACGCAACCCACATACTTCTCCATTATGAAACTGGATCGGATATTCCAGAAATTGCACTTTTTGACTTACAGCGCGTAACGAGAAGGAAATTTTTCAAGTTCCGTTGGCCAATCAAGAACTTTGCTGAGCTTAACTATAGCTTGCCAGACAAGCTCTTTGGCACTAAAGATATAATCTACCTCCTGTTATGCTATAAAGGAAAGAATAAACTGCATTTTTGGGACAGGCTGCAATTATCCTGGATCAATAGAAAAACTGCTCGGATCAAGAGACACACAGAAAAAATGTTGGTTAACTCGCATCCTTAACCACGTTGTTGTATTGAACTTATGAGTTAAATTCAGGAGTAAATCTTAGGCTGATATCGCTATTGAGACCTTTGCATAACCCCTCTTGATCTAAAGACGATGGGCTTTTTTTCAGTTCCCTCCGGGGCGTAGGCCCTCCGGGCCGGAGGCCGAGGCTCCCGGGTTGGTCTTTTCAGCAACGTATCCTTGGGGGAGTTTTGCCCTCTCCGAGCGGGAGGCTCTACGAGCCGGAAGCCACCAGTCACTTCAAAAAATCCATCGTCTTTTTGGGGATGGTGAAAATCGCCAGGTTTTTCAAAGGTCTCGCTATATAACAGAGCGGTATGCATTCCAGGGATTTAATAACACAATAAAAACAGTGGGCTAGATAGTGATATGGATAATACGAATTTTATGGAGGTATGTAAAGGCAATCTTAAGGTTTTTATCTCTAAAGACAGATATGATGATAAGCTGGTGGAGATACTCTCAAAACCTCTTGAGAGCATTATAACAGAGAATAAAAAGCACATAATCAAATGGACTGACGATACTATTGTATTAAAAATTGCGTCAGCCAAAGGGAATTTATTTTACAAGGGCATCTTTACAAGAAGGTTTACACATAAAGTCAAGAGTATTTACCGCCAACCTATTGGGGAAAGAGTATTGAGGGCAAGCCTTGAATTGAGCAAAAAGGGATTTTTGACTGCGTCTCTTATTGCCTACGGATACCTTAGAAAATTTAAAATAGTCAAATATAGCTTCGTCGTAACTTCGGAATTGGAAAAGGCCCTTCCATTATCTATATATATTCAACAGGCCTTCATGTTCCCCCCAATAAAGGATAAATTGTTTGCCAAGAGGAATTTTATTAGAATTTTAGCTAAGGAAATCAAACGAATGCACCAGAATCATGTTTTCCACAGCGATTTAAGAGGAAACAATATAATGATTAGGAATAATAGCGGAAAAATAGAGATATACTTTATAGATCATGATAAAAGCATCGGTAATTTGGGAAGTAAAGACGAGCAGAAGGAGAAACTAAGAAATTTGTTTCAACTAAACAAGTTTCCCTCCACTGATATAACCAACACCGATAGAATGAGATTTTTTAAATCATATGTCGCTAAAGGTGAAACGGAGGCGTTATCAAGAAGAGATCGATTAGGAGAGGCGGAAAAACAGGTAGCGAGAAAGGTTATAAGGCGTACCCGAAAATGGGCTTTAAAGAAATATTATGCTTCCCCTATCCCTGATCAAGAGATGTGAGATTTGAGAATTTTAGTTATTAAATTACGCTATATTGGAGATACCTTACTGATCACGCCTCTCTTAAAAGCACTTAAGGAAGGTATTCCCCATGCCCACATTGATGTTTTGGTTAACAACAATACCCAGCAAGTATTAATAAATAATCCTTATGTAGAGAAAATCTGGGCATTTGATTATCAAACCGCCAAAAAAAGATTTGGCTATAACGTAAAGTTTATTGTTAACCTTATAAGGCAACGATATAATATTGTGATTGATTTAACTAATAATGATAGGAGCTCACTTTTTACTTTTCTAACAGGAGCACCTTTCAGGATAGGGTATTGGAGTAAAAAAATAGTCCGGAAAAATCTATTTTATAACAAAATAATACATTCGGTCCTCGGTACAATTCATACAGTAGACCATCATCTGAAGGTTGCCCAAGAACTGGGGTTATCCACTCAGGATTATCATCCTTTTATCTTTGTTTTACCAGCAGATATCACTAATATCAATCAGAAGCTTTATGATTTTGGCTTAAAGGAGAAAGAGCCGTTTGTTATTATTCATCCCGGGGCAAGACGCTGGTACAAGAGCTGGCCGCCTGAAAGATTTGCAAGACTTGGCGATAGTATTATCAAAAAATATAGTGTTAAGGTAATACTTACGGGAAGTGAGGATGACAGAAAGAGTGTTTTAAAGATTATGGCCAACATGAAAGCGAAGGCTATAGATCTAACTGGCCAGTTTTCACTGTTGGAACTTCCTCCTCTTATCAAAAAGGCATTATGTTTGATAGGAAACGATTCGGCCCCTATTCATATTGCAACAGCGGTGGAAACCCCTGCAATAGCCCTTTTTGGGCCAACAGACTGGAGATGCTGGTATCCTAGAAGAGAACATGACTGTGTTTTTGCGGCCGAATTTCCTTGCAGACCCTGTGGCCATAAAAATTCTGATTGCCCATTGGGCGATGGCTACTGCATGAGTTACATTGATTTTGATGCAGTTTGGCAAGGGGTACAAGATACCATTTCTGTAAGAATTAAGAGGTAAATGTAATTTCTTTAAACAAGAACAAACCTTTGATCAGCATAGTGATACCTGTATTTAATCGACGTGACTTAGTCATGCAGGCAGTGGAAAGCGCTTTACGTCAAAGTTACCCGAATAGAGAAGTTGTAATCGTAGATGATGGTTCAACTGATGGGACCTATGAGAATCTAAAGAGGCTAAAGACAGATATTCACCTTTACAGACAGCCACATAAAGGACAGTCTGCTGCTCGAAATTTAGCCTGGCGTTCGTGCAAAGGGGACTATGTCATTTTTTTAGATTCTGATGATGTCTTAGAAAAAGATGCAATCCAAAACTTGTGGCATAATTTGTTTATAGCAGAAAAAATTAGCCCAACTTGGGGTGTAAGCTATGGCAAGATGCTGACTTGCGATAGTAACCTGAAACCGGTTAATGTTAAGCCTAAAAAATATTACGACGGTACAATTTTGCCCTATCTCTTCTTTGACAATTTTGTTCGTATGGGCACATACTTGGTAAGAAAATCAATATTGCAGGAAATTGGAGGATTCAAGGAAGACCTTCACCTAAATGAAGACCGTCTTTTGCTTTTTAGCATAGCTATCCGCTATAAGTTCATCTTTGTGGATAGAATAGTGGTACGGTATCGTCGGCATACTGCAAGTAGGGCCCGAAATGATACAAAAATGATACTCTACCAAGGAACAAAACATTTGGATTATTTTTTTTGGGAAACAAGAGAAATTAGCCAGTCAATACGAAAAGTTAAAAACAGGGTCTATGCAAAAGAACATCTTCAATTAGCTAAGGTAGCCTGGAGAAATGATTTATCCAAAACATTTCTTTATCATTGGAGAGAAGCTTGTTCTTATCGTAAAATTTTTTTCTTGTACCCCAAGTATCTTCTACGGGCTGTATTTTCTGTATGGAGATGATTTTCATAGTAGAGCATTTTTGGAATGTCTTATAATCTTAAAAGCAGGAAAATCCGTTCATTGATCAATGCTTATACATGGCAAAGATTTCACTGTCTTATCAAAGATGATAGTCAAAATAGAGAACCAATTGAATGGTTGCGTATCATTAACTCTGCTGTAGAAGCCCCCCTTGAAGTAATAAAAGCTGATGGTATGAAGCGGAGTTTAAAAGTAAATATTGTTCCATGGGGAGTTCTTTACATGGAGGAATTTAGATGGAATTTAAGTAGGATTATTCTTTCACCATTTCGTTTATCGAGAGCTAAAAGGATTTGGACCTTCTCTGATTATCTTATAAAAAATCAAATTCTTGTTCCCGAACCTGTTATCTTTTTCGAGATTCAAAAATTAATTTTTGTAACAAAAACTTATATAGCTACTCGATGGATAGAACAGGGGTTTGATTTTGGGCGACTCGTCTCTGGCAAAGATATAGCTTATGATTACAATTTTGAATCAATTCTTTACCATGGCGTAGATATGATAGCCAAACTACATAATTTGGGTTTTATGCACGGCGATCTGAAATGGTCTAATTTATTCTATATTTTTGACAAAGAATCCCGTATCATACTCATTGATCTTGACTCCGTGAAAAGATGTTCTTCTCCATATCAACAGGGAAGAGACTTTGCACGATTCATCTTATCTGCACTTGAGTATCAATATGATGATAACTTGGTGGAAGCGTTAATCAATCGCTATCTGAAGGGACGAGGGTTGAGACGATCTTTGGTGGAAAAAAGTCTGCGAAGCCGTATTGAAAGAAAGAGAAATAGATATGAAGGCAGATCTAAAACAAAGTCTTAAAGAATGTTTGCTTGCAAATGATGTAAATGAGAAAAAATGGATCTATAAATTCGATCACTCTTCTCCAAAAACGGTTTTAAAACACCGATTGAAAATGTCCTCCTCATGGGAGACCGTATATCAAAGCCAAATAAAACGGAACCCCATATAACGGAGGACAGGATCATGATACGACATGCAAGC
>JAWOBA010000004.1:0-13862 GCA_046498285.1 Desulfatiglandales bacterium
TATGGGAATGTGGGAAAGTGAAAAATTTTTCCACATTCCCATATCTCAAAAGCCCATAAGATCAGTAACTGACGGTTGATGAAGACACCTTTTAGAAGAGTCAGATTAGTCCTGTTGGAGCTACCAGTGAGTAAGGATGAACCAGTTTTCCAAGTGCTGATAGGGCCTGAATTCAGTCCACTTTTAAAAAAATCCTAACACGAAAAAGGGATTACCAGAGTAACGTCAACGTCAATTGATGGCGTACCGGTTCCCGGTAACATTATCCTGGCATTGCAAAAGCACATCATCCAGACTGTTACAGATTCTTTAAGTATCGCTTCGTATTTTCAAAGAGTGTTTCTTTCGTAAGTTGCTTTTCTGCGTGGTTGATTATCAATGTATCAGCCACCTGGGCTACGCATGCCGGGGTAGAGGGATTCCCGCGAAACGGTACCGGCGTATCTGTTTCCAGTAAAATGAGTTTGGGATCTATGGCAAAGGCACAACTCAAGGCCTCTTCTGAAAAAAGTATGGAAGGGCCTACAGAGACAAAAATACCTTCTTGGTTAGTTCGCCTCAAAAGTTTCCGTGAATGGGCAAACCAGTGAAGAAGGGTTGAAAGCCCGGTTTTCTTATGAAAGGCAATAGCTTCTTCCATGGTCTGCCTGAGCGCTCTTCGGGAATGAAGGTTGATAGGTAAGCGATTTTCAGCTGCTACTTCCATCTGAGCATAAAGGGCCTTATATTGTTTCTCTTTTTCGTTTTCTGTTGTAGCATACTTATAGTCAAGACCAATTTCGCCAATGCATGAAGCCTCCTTAGCATGGCTTTTTAAAAAAGAAAAAGATTGCTCCCATTCATGGTGTGACATAGAGAGAACATCAACAGGGTGAATGCCCAACCCAGGAAGAACAAATTCTGGGAAAGCATCTCTCAGTTTTAGGGTTTGCTCCATTGTCCGTAAGTTTTCGCTCACCACAACCGCCTTTATGACACCAGCATTACGAGCCTGAACAATAGCCTCTTTCACGTTAGAAAGAGAATAGAGATGGCAGTGAGAATCAATGAGATTCATAGATTTTTTATTCACTCCATGAAAGTTTTTCACAAATACTTTTTCGCTTTTCTAGAGGAAATGATAATGGCCAGGAAAATAAAAAGAATCCCAACAGATTGACAAGGTTGTATTTTCTCCTTAAAAATAAAATAGGCCAAAATGGATGCACCAATAGGTTCACCCAAGATGGTGATGGCAACCATACTGGCTTTTAGATGTTTTAATGCCCAGTTAAAGGCAGTATGGCCAATCAGCTGTGGGACAATGGCGAGAAGAACCATATAGAAATAAGAACTTTGCTTATATCCAGTAAAGGATATCCCTAAGAATAAAGAGGTTATCAACAGGAAAATTGCCGAAAATGTGTAAACCATGGAAATATAGGGTAAGACATCCATCTCCTCCCTTAATTTAGAGCCCACTATTAGGTAACCACTCGCCATAATGGCACCCAAGAAGGCAAGGATATCACCCAGAAGAACGGATGGATTTTGCAAAGTCAAACCTTGAAGACCGCTATCTCCAACTGCCATGATGATAGCCCCTGAAAAGGAGAGAATGATACCAGCTATGAGTTCAGCAGGCTGCTTTTCCTTCAAGAAGAGATACGAGAATAATCCTACAAATATGGGATTTGTAACAACGAGAACCACACTGCTTGCTACCGATGTTAGTTTCAAAGAGCTGATCCAAAAAAGAAAGTGAAGGGATAAAAAAAACCCCCCCAGTATCCCCATGATGAGGTGCCTCTTGCTATATGAAGAAAGGCGTATACCATTGCATTTTGCAATGATTAACAAGATGACGGAAGAAAGTGTAAGCCGGTACGTGGCAATCATAAGAGAAGGGACATCATTGCAAAATCGTATGAAGATGGAAGCAAAAGAGATGGCCACGATACCAATGGACACCCCGGTAACTGTCCTAACCAAATGTTGCCTCCTGCTTCATTTTTAAACACACTCCAGCTTCTGTAAATACTATAGCTAACAGAATGAGAAATGTGTCCATGCACGGTTTTGGAGTCATAAGTCCCACCCAATCCAGGGGCTGCAAATCCCGAAAGATACTGGCTTCATAATAAAAATGGTGTATTCCACAACCCTTAATTATTCTACTATGTTGCCAAGCGGCATGCCATCTTTGAAAATACTAGAGTATTTTTCTACTGATTGCCTCCCGATAATAAAAGTACTTTACCATATTCTTCTAAATCGATAATGTTACCACCTATTTCAAATATATGTGTCGTTATTTTTGAAACTAAACCAGGAGAATGAGGACCTATCGCTGATAGACTTACAAGTTTATGTTTTTTACCCATTGCAAATTCCTCTTTTTCTATTTGAACAATGCATGTAAGTGCCCGCTGATAAGGCAATAGTGGCGATGAGAGAGCCATCAAGCAACATTAGATCTCTGAGATCCTTGTGCTCGTTCGGTAGTACTGTTCAAGCTCCATCAATAAGGGCCTCGAATACTTCTCATAGTTGTTGGAGACTTATGTGTTGATGGACTCTGAAAAGCTGCTCTTCTCCATCCCCTCTTTGGGAGCTATAGTGTCCTGTGGGAAATCATTTTCTGTAAGAATCGGTAGCAGATCCTTCGCTGATGAATGTTCTTCAAGGTAATGGTAGATGAGGGAATTTAGGTAATCTTCAAATGTCATTTGTAAGTCTCGGTTACCTCCTGCAGTTACGGTGGTTATCTTTTCCGCCTACAACCCCTCTTAACACTGATCTTCGCAACAGAAAACTTTAAAAAACCTCGTTGATTCGGTAAGATATGTACATCAAAAATCAAATAAAACCCTAACCAACAAGGTGAAAAAAATGATACAATAAACAACATCTCCTTTCAAGTCAGAAATGACCAGAGATATAATTACCCCTATGCAGGCTCAGCTTTGCTGGGTGAATTTGCCTTTGAATTGAGAGTACTGAAACGAGCAGATAGCTATCTACTGGAATCTTGTAGTGGTGCTGGCCACAGTCCATCTGAATACATGTTCCCTCTAATCTTGACGCCCAATGGTGGGAGAAAAACCTGGAAGACATCCGCCAGATAAGAGATGATGATGGAATGCTAGAGGTCTTACCATTAAAAAGACTTCAGCAGATGTAATGGGAGACTGGCTGAGGAGAATTGGGAAAACAGGGGTCCTGAAGGATTGGCCAAACTAAATCGCAATGTCATAAAAAGGGCATGAAACATGATGGGGTAAGGGACTGCAGGCATTCTACCTGAGAAACAATCAGCAAAGATGGCCTATACATGCTATAATTGACCTAAAGATGGTGGACTTTAGATCAATAGGGGTTATGCAAAAGGCTCGATAGGTCTCCGTGTGGCAGTATGTTTCAGAATTGGTACCTTGCTGCGTGCCTGTGCGAATGCTCTCGCAGTCAGGCAACGCACAGGCAGATAATCTTTGTGGACTATTTTTAAATAATTATTCATACAGGGAAATCTTAAAAATGGCACAAAAAAATAACAATAAATATAGAAAAATAATATCTGCTGCAACAAAGGTTTTTGCTAAAAATGGTTTTTATAAGGCCAAGGTATCTGATATTGCAAAAGTAGCAGGAATAGCGGATGGAACCATATATATTTACTTTAAGCATAAAGAAGATATCCTTATTGCCATCTTTGAGGAAAAAATGAAAGAAGTACTCGATAACATGAAAAATCAAATCTGTTTAGAGAGTGATCCATTGAAAAAAATTCAGAGGTTTGCCTTGGTTCATCTTAAACTGATTGAAAATAACAAAGATATGGCAGAAATTATTCAGGTGGAGCTGAGGCAGAGTAGCAAGTTTATGAAAGATTATCATAATGAAAAATTTGTCCAATATCTTGACCTAATTGGGGATATTATTCAAGAGGGAAAAGAAAAGGGCTTAATAAGAAAAGACGTCATCCCTGGAATCGGTAAGAGGGCATTTTTTGGCGCTTTAGATGAAATGTCGAGATTCTGGGTATTATCAAAAAGGCGTAAATATGATATAGAAACTGCTGCACAGCATATCAGTAGCTATTTCATCAATGGTATAAAGATTTAGCTGTGTTTGATGTACGTCTCAACTTGTCCGCAGCAAAACAAACCTACTTGGACCTCGAAACATTGTATCCAGAATAACCTCTTTCATGTCAACGATCCCCTGAACAAACAGGGATTAAAAGAAGAAAATAATTCATGGGCAGCCATCTTCCTTATCCCTCCGGGTGAGGCATTAAGGGGCGGCACAATAAAACAAAACGCCTTCTCCAGAGGAGAGAGGGTTGGGAACCTAATTCATACGATTTTAGAGAACGATGTATTATGGGTTAAAACCTTGTCAACGGAATAGAGGCGACAATCAGCAGAGATAAAAATTTTTCCATTACTTTTGCGTAATCTGTGTTGACATGATAAATATTTTAGTGGTAAGGGTTCTAATCCAGAAAAATATTATTTCCTGCCAATGCAATTGGCGAATGTTCAGAGTTAGAAATACCAGAAAGGAGGGTTAACGTGAACATATTAGTTTGTTTAAAACAAGTACCTGACACAGAAACTCAAATTAAGATAGCTCCAGATGGCATGTCAATCGCTACAGACAATATTAAGTGGGTTATCAATCCATACGATGAGTATGCAGTTGAAGAGGCCTTACAACTCAAAGAAAAATTCGGCGGTGAAGTCACCATTATAGGGGTAGGCCCGAAACGGGTAACCGAATCCATAAGAACTGCCTTAGCCATGGGCGCAGATAAAGGAATATTAGTAGATGATCCAGCCATTACCGGTAGCGATTCTCTTGGTATCGCAAAAATCCTTTCCGCAGTAATTAAAGATATTGATTACGACATCATTCTTTGCGGTAAACAAGGTGTAGATGATGATTACGGAATAGTTGGCTCCATCTTGGCAGAGCTTTTGGACATCCCGCAAATCACAGTAGTGCTAAAGTTAGAAATCAGCGAAGATGCTTCGAATCTTAAGGCGCATAGAGAGGTTGAGGGTGGGACGATGGTTATTGAGTCACCTCTTCCGGCTTTAGTTACAGCCCAAAAGGGATTAAATGAACCAAGATATGCATCATTGCCTGGAATAATGAAGGCCAAAAAGAAACCCCTGGATATTAAGACTCTAGCTGATTTAGGTGTGGATGCAAGTCAGGTTGGAGAAAACGGCGCAAAGGTAAAAATTAAGCAAATCACACCCCCGGAAGAAAGAGCAGCGGGAAAGATTGTAGAAGGCGAAACACCACAGGAAATGGCCGCTAATCTCACACGGCTGCTTCATGAAGAGGCAAAGATTCTTTAGCTGAAAGTCAATCATTCAACTGCCAAGACCTGTCCACCTCACGTACAGCAAAGCTGGCGACGGGCAGGAGCTATGATTATTAAAATACTCTGTAATCATTTCTTCGTATATTCGCACCTTTGTGAGTGTCCCGCCTTGTGCGGGTCCGAACAAAGGTGATTCATGATATACGTCGAATGAAATTTACTTTTGCAACAAAATATAAAGGAGAAAAAAATGGCACAAGGAATTTGGATAGTTGCTGAACAGAGAGACGGGGAATTAAGAAAAATATCCTTTGAATTAACAAGTGAGGCCCGAAGGCTGGCTGATCAAATGGGTCAGTCAGTAACAGCCATACTTTTAGGCTCAAATATAAAGGACAAGGCATCTGAGTTTGGGAAATATGGTGCAGATAAAGTAATTGTCGCTGATGATAACCGACTGAGCAACTATATAACGGAGACATATGTATCAGTTATAGCACAATTAGCTCAATCAGGAGAACCTGCTATTATCCTGTTAGGTGCTTCAGTCCAAGGAAAAGATCTCTCAGGTAGACTTGCTGCCAGGCTCGGAGTAGGCATGGCCCAAGATTGTGTCGCCTTTTCCATTGAGAATGGCACCCTTGTGGCAAAAAGGCCCATTTATGCTGGTAAAGCTTACGCTACGGTTACATTTAAAGATAGTGTGCCCCAGATAGCCACAGCAAGACCTAATGTGCTAGAATTAAATGAGCCTGATGACTCAAGGTCAGTTGATGTTGTTGATGCAGAATTTAGCCTTGATGATTCTCAACTAAAAACAAAGATCGCTGAGGCCATCCAGGATAAAGGAGCCAAAATTGATCTTACTGAAGCGGATAAAATTGTTTCTGGTGGTAGAGGAATGAAGGGCCCAGAAAATTATAAGATTTTAGAGGAATTAGCCGCCCTCATTGATGCAACTGTCGGTGCCTCACGTTCAGCGGTGGATTCTGGCTGGAGACCCCACTCTGACCAAGTAGGACAAACAGGCAAAGTTGTATCTCCAAACCTCTATATTGCCTGTGGTATCTCCGGTGCTATTCAGCACTTAGCTGGAATGAGTACTTCTAAATATATTGTCGCTATAAATAAAGATCCTGAGGCGCCTATCTTTCAAAAGGCTGACTATGGGATAGTTGGTGATCTCTTTGAAGTAGTACCAGCATTAACAGAGGAAATAAAAAAGGTTCTTTAGTCCTTACTTTTTACCAGCCTCGACTTATCGAGGCTGGTAGTTTTCTCAAACTATAACACTATATTACTCCTAAATCTATTTCCTTATTCTCATTCAAGCCTTTTTTAGCCATATATCATACTCATACTTCTTCCAGCGTTATCGCTTTTATCAGAAAGAAATAAAAGATTTTCTAAAACAGCTATTTATGCTGATCTCTACAACAAGGAAGTTGAAAAGTCTCGTTGATTCGATAAGATACCTCTATCCAATAACAAAATAAACTACCCTCCGGGAAAGCAGCATGGTAGTTTATTGAATTAATTAAAGGAATTGATAAGAAACAAGAGCAGGTTATGGCATAGGAAGAAAATGCCTGCCACGGACAGTCAAAAGAAGAGGATTTCTTTGTGCCCTTCTTTCATTATCAAAAACCATCGGCCCAGTTACACTGTCAGAACACCTGGTTCCTGCTAATGCAGAACGAAAGTTATCTCTTGTCTTTATATCCTTGCCTTTTTCCCTTAAAATTTCTTTGACTATCCGAATAGTATCATAGCCTATGGCAGCAAGAAGTTGTGGCTCTTTTCCAAAATGGGTTTTGTATTGGTCAACAAAACTATCTACACCTGCATACCCGCTTCCAGGAAAGAATCCACATGGAAATATTGCTCCATTGACATATCTTCCCGCAATATCTATTAATTTCAGGGAATTCCAGAGATTTGTGCCTAAAAGGGTGACCCCTGTGACATCATGATAGGCCAGCTGAGGTGCTATAAGGCCCACCCTTTCATGACTATCTGGAATAAAAACAGCATCAAAATCAATGACAGGCTTTAGTTCTTCCATCTTCTTTTCTGATTGTTCTTCTTGCCTTACATATAATTCTGGTCTGGGATAGGAAAGGGCAACCAATTGTTTTATTTCTGTTGTAAAATCTGTACTCTTCGGATCATATGATTCTACAGCAGCTATAATGCCACCGTTAGATTCGACCTCATCCCGGAATTTATTCATAAAGTATTTACCGTAAGAATTTGCAGGATAGAGAATAGCAAATTTCATTAAATTCATCTCTCCCATAACTTTATTTAATAAACTTCTTAGCTGGTCCTCTGGATTAACACAATTTTGAAAAACCATCTTTCCCTTTTTGGTGATGTTTTCACTCTGGCTTAAGGTGATAATAGGCATTCCTAATTCTTGAGCCTTTCCTACAGCCTCTTTAGCTACCTTGCTAATAAGAGGTCCTATAGTAATAAGGGCACTCTCTTTTTCTGCCAGCTCTTTTACTGCCTCAACTGCTTTTTCAGGATCACCTTCGGAATCCCTTATAACAAGTTCCATAGATGAAAGATTTTCATTATTCTCCTGAAAAATATTAAAACCGAGCTCAAGACCGTTTAGAACCTCTTGCCCATAGAGTGCAAATGGACCACTCAAAGGTAAGAGGCAGCCAATAACGTTAGGACGCACCTTTAATCTATCATCAATCATTTGGAGCAGTTCTTTTGGCTTTATGGCCCATGATTCGTCTTCAGGTGCAAAGCTCACTTTTACCGCTAGATCACGAGCTTTGTCTAACCTATCCGAAATAAGATAAAATAGTGCGAGCTGGTAATAGATAGGATAAATAAGATCAGAATTTTGAGCATACGCAGCCATTTTAATGAGATCTTCTTCTGTAGATTCATTAATGAGATCTAAAAGTTGCTGCCGTATTTCTTCCTTCTCACCTTCTTTTAGTGATGCTGATTCCAATACCTTGAGCCACCAATAAAATGCCCGGGGATGGTTACGTAGTTCTTTTACAATTTGACCCAAAAGAAAAAATATCTCTTCTCTACCAGGATAATATTTATAAATATCAAGCCAATTTAATGCTGATAATCTTGATTCTGGATATCTCTCCAGATAAAAATACGTCTTGGCGGTTAAGAGATGAATCTCAGCTCGCCTCTCCAGAGGATACTTTTCAATAACATCCAAAAACAGAGGTAAGGCCGCATCATATTGCTTCAAATGATAATATATCATGGCCTTTCTCGCTAATGCATCGGTAACCCTATCTCCTTTTGGATTTTCTTTAATATATAGATCATAGGCTTTCAGAGCCTTTTCATATTTTTTTTCATTCCAATAATTTTCAGCTTCTGAAAAAGAACCGATAACTCTTTTCTCTTTATATGCTTCCTTGAGGACGGCCGTCTCAGGTGGTTCCTTTAAGGTTATTCTCTTTTCACAGGAAAAAATAAAAAAGGCCATTACTGCTATCAAGACAGTAATGGCCTTTTTTAGATAAAAACCTTTATTTATTGTCATCCTTCACTTCCTCAAAGTCCGCATCAACAACCTCCTCATCCTTCTTCGCTGTCTCTGTTTCCGCAGAACCTTGCTCAGCACCCGACTGACCTTGTGATTGAGCGGCCTGGGCATACAAAACTTCAGCTATTTTATGTGAAACCTGTGTCAATTCCTCTGAAAGTCGTTTAATCTCTGATGTATCCTCATTCTCCATGGCCTTTTTAAGGTTAGCTATAGCACTATCTATCTCTCCTTTCGTGCCAGCATCGATCTTGTCCCCTGCCTCTTTAAGAGACTTTTCAGTAGAGTAGATAAGGGAATCGGCAGCATTTCGAGCATCAATAAGCTCCCTTTTCTTTTTATCTTCCTCACTGTGAAGTTCAGCATCCTTAACTAATTTCTCAATTTCCTCCTGGCTCAAGCCACTGGAAGCGGTTATTTTGATAGACTGTTCCTTCCCCGTTCCCATATCTTTTGCAGATACATTAACAATTCCATTTGCATCAATATCAAAGGTTACCTCTATCTGAGGGACACCTCTTGGCGCCGGTGGAATCCCAACTAGTTCAAAGCGCCCGAGGGTTTTATTGCCGGAAGCCATTTCCCTTTCTCCTTGAAGAACATGGATAGACACAGCAGGCTGGTTATCTGCGGCAGTTGAAAATATCTGACTCTTTTTAGTAGGTATCGTAGTATTCTTGTCAATAAGTTTGGTGAAAACACCTCCAAGTGTCTCAATTCCCAAGGATAGAGGGGTAACGTCAAGCAGGAGTACATCTTTTACATCTCCCTGTAACACACCTCCCTGTATAGCCGCACCTATTGCGACAACCTCATCAGGATTAACACCCTTGTGCGGCTCTTTACCAAAAATCTGCTTTACCTTCTCCTGAACCATAGGCATTCTGGTCATTCCGCCAACCAGAATGACCTCATTAATATCGCCGGGCTTCAAATTAGCATCCCTTAAAGCGAATTTACAGGGCTCAACTGTTTTATCGACCAAATCCTCTACAAGGGACTGGAGTTTTGCCCTGCTTAGTTTAATATTCAAATGTTTTGGTCCGCTTGCATCAGCAGTAATAAAGGGAAGATTAACATCCGTCTCCATTGAGGTGGAAAGTTCCATCTTTGCCTTCTCAGCCGCCTCTTTTAGACGTTGTAATGCCATTTTGTCATTCCGGAGATCAATCCCTTGATCCTTTTTGAACTCATCAGCAAGGTATTCCATAACTCTTTGATCAAAATCCTCACCGCCTAAATGGGTGTCTCCATTCGTAGATTTAACCTCAAATACTCCATCACCTATCTCCAAGATAGAAATATCAAAGGTCCCACCGCCAAGATCAAACACAGCAATCTTTTCATCCTTCTTTTTATCCAAGCCATATGCAAGCGATGCGGCCGTAGGTTCATTAATGATCCGCTGGACATTCAATCCGGCTATCTTTCCTGCGTCCTTTGTTGCCTGTCTTTGGCTGTCATTAAAATATGCTGGAACCGTAATGACAGCATCAGTTACCTTTTCACCAAGATATTCTTCAGCAGTCTGCTTCATTTTTTGCAATATCATAGATGAAATCTCTGCTGCACTATGATCTTTGCCTTTGACAGTAATCTGAGCATCGCCATTGTTTGCCTTGGTAATCTGGAAAGGACATATTTTAATATCTCTTTGAACCTCCGGAGAGTCGAATTTTCTTCCAATCAGTCTTTTTACCGCATAAACAGTATTCTCCGGATTGGTAATTGCCTGTCTTTTTGCAGTCTGCCCGGTGAGACGTTCTCCGCTATCAGTAAATGCCACAATCGAAGGTGTAGTTCGATTCCCTTCAACGTTTGTAATTACCTTTGGATCACCTCCCTCCATAAGAGCAACACAAGAATTTGTGGTTCCCAAATCGATTCCTATTATTTTAGCCATTATCTCCTCCTTACAAGAATATTTTTATCTGGAAAATTACTAAAATCTTTAGCAGCCATTCTTGTCCAAAATCGATTTTTTATTTGGACAGCATTTGAACCTTGTAAGCACGTAAATACTATATTTTGAATCTCTAAAAGCTCTTTAAAGGTCTTATTTAATGCCTTTCAGGATTAACGTGTATTGAAAATTCCCATAGTTGAATGTCACCGGTTTTCAGCAGCATGTGCAGGCACAAACAACCTGAATTTCCGCACGCGAACAGCATCGTGTAAAACCAAATACCTATCTGTCCAAAAACAATGAATGTGAATTATTTTGGACAGCAGTGTCTAGCAGTATGAATGAACTGATGTCCCCAGACGGTATAGGTTGAATTTTAGGCACCGTTCACTTCATTATTAGTATTTTTTTGCGAAACTACAACCATCGATGGCCTAATTAAACGCTCATTGAGCAGATAGCCTTTTTGCAACTCCATTATGATATGTCCTGGAGGAATTTTATCATCTATCTGTTGTGAAATTGCCTCATGGAAATTGGGATCGAATGGCTTCCCCACTGCCTCAATCTCTTTAAGACCCGATTTTTCTAATGTTTTTATAAGACCATCCAATGTCATTTCAAGACCTTTTACTACTTCTGATGGATTATCATCATTTTGCGCGTGAGATATCGCCTTTTCAAGACTATCAACAGTTGGCAAAATCTCCTTAATAAGAGACTCATTTGCAAATTTTGCCAATTCCTGTATTTCTTTTCTCCCTCGTTTTTTGATATTTTCCATTTCAGCATAGGTTCGTGTATAGAGATCATAATTTTCTTGGGTCTTTATCTCAGCTGCTTTTAACTTTTCTAAGAGTTCCTGTTTCGTCATTTCTTCTATCTTTTTGACCTTTTTTTCTCTGCCAGCTTCCTGGGACTCCTTACCCTGTTGTTTAAGGTCTTCTGCTTTTTTCCCCTCTTCTTTATCCATCGTCTTATATGCTTCTACCTGATTTTTTTCTTCATTTATCTTAGTTTCTATCGCACTCATATTCGAACTCTTATTATTAATTAATAATGAAAACTTTAAGCATCAGTGCAGCCGTTGTCAAGGGGATGGATAATAGAAGCAGGGGGAAAAATAATATACTTTCACGTGACGGACAGGTCTTACAGGCCTTTGCCGGTTAATCTTATAAGGGCTTCAAGATATTTGTCTCTTGTAATCTTAATTATTTCTGCTGGTAATTTCGGTGGGGGTGGCTTTTTTGGCCAATCAAGACTATTGAGATAGTCTCTTAAAAACTGCTTATCAAAACTCGTTTGAGCCCTTCCTGGCATATATTCATTCATGGGCCAGAATCTGGATGAATCCGGGGTTAAAAGTTCATCAATCATCATGAAATTATCATTTACAAACCCAAACTCGAACTTGGTATCAGCTATAATGATACCATTCTTAGAGGCCAGATCTCTTCCATATTGGTATATTTTTAAACTAATACTTCTCATCTGGCTGGCTATATCTTTCCCGACAATACGTACAGCGTCCTCAAAGGAAATATTTTCATCATGCATTCCCGCCTCTGCTTTGGTTGATGGTGTGAAAATTGGTTCTGGTAAGAGTGTCGACTCTTTCAGGTCTTCAGGAAGAGGGATCCCTGAGATACTCCCCTGATACTGATACTCAAGCCATCCAGACCCTGAAAGATAACCCCTTACAATACACTCCACCGGCAAGGGTTTTGCTTTATGGACCAACATGCTCCTATCCAGAAGATAGTCTTTGTAAGGCTTGCAAGATTGAGGATATTCATCTAGATTAGCAGTGATTACATGATTATCAATTATGGAAGAGGTTGTTTCAAACCAAAATAGGGATATCTTTGTTAAGATCTTACCCTTATCTGGAATTGGGTCATCCATGACAACATCAAAAGCCGACATCCGATCTGTGGCAACAATAAGTAAGTTATCCCCTATTTCATAGATATCCCTGACCTTTCCTCTATTAAACAGTTTTAAAGTGGGAAAATGTGTTTCCCTCACTATGTCTGCTGTCATAATCATACCTTTCTGAAATTCTATCTACCCCAAGGTAGGAGATTAATGCCAAGTTCTTAAAATCTTCATTTCAATATTGTTTAAAACTCATATAACATATAATTGCAAAAAAGTGATGTCTGTTGAAAGCTATCCGTTGTGTGGTAGAGAAGCTATCGACCGCACTTTTTCGAGCGGGCTTAATAAACCCAGATTATGCAGTAGCCACCTACTGCGGCCTGAAAAACCTTGCTGCAACGCTCTTTTCACGATTTTGCTTCTCAACATATGTACCAATATGCCTTCGGCGCAAAATCGCTCCAACTTCTCGTTTCGCTGAGGTTTTTCAACCCTCGTGACGATGCCTACTGCATAATCTGGGATAAAAGGAAATAATTTATGAGCCGCCTCAATCCCTAACCTTCAGGCTGAGGGATTACATGGCAGCAGTAAAAACCAATTAAGTAAAATAGAGAAAAAAATACCAGTTTGTATTTATATAAGTTTTTGGAAATATAAAACAACTAAGTAATGACAACTAACTGATGAAATTATTCTTTAACCCAGATTATGCAGCAGGTATCGTCACGAGGGTTGAAAAACCTCAGCGAAACGAGAAGTTGGAGCGATTTTGCGCCGAAGGCATATTTGTAAATATGTTGAGAAGCAAAATCGTGAAATCCCGCCAAGGCAGCAAGGTTTTTCAGGTCGCAGTAGGTGGCTACTGCATAATCTGGGTTTAATGCCATGGTTCTTAATCTTTAGTTGATTTGCATATTATTCAGAAGATCATCTATAAAGCCAAAATTCATATCATCATTTACATATTCAATAAAACTTTTTCCTTCCCATCCTATATTGCAATTATTGTTATATTTTTCCATGGCTCTCACTAGAGTGTTACATAAGTTTTGCGGTGTTAGAATATCAATGGAAATAATATTTTGATGCCATTGGGATAAGTCTTTGTTAGCAAAGCTATTAGTAATGGTCAATACTCCAAAATGGGCCATTTCTAATGGTGGATAGCTAGGATGAGGTGAAATCATAAGAGAGATACCGATTGCACTTTC
>JAWOBA010000152.1:0-6756 GCA_046498285.1 Desulfatiglandales bacterium
TAAGCAATTTGGATTAATAGACCCAACCAAATACTCGGCCTGTGGCCAACCTGTGAATGCTAATGAAGAAATCTTTAGGAAAGCCGTATGCGGGAAAACCGCACGTACGGTTTGATGAGGGGGTTGAAAGGAAAAGGTCTGAAATTGAGGTTTAACCCATTACCGCTTTTCCTTTCACTCTACTCTACTGGCCATCTGTGGTGAAAGGCCATCTGCAGTAAAAATATGCACCACAGATTACACAGATGAACACAGATAAAACCAATAAGGAAGCGCTTGTTTTTTTTGCTTTATAATTTTGTTGTTTACAATATGGATTCTGAATCCAAATACGAAAAACACAGAATATAAAGCAACACCTCTGGTGTTGGGAATACATGTAAATTTCTGTATGATTTCATTTGTGTATCATTTGAAAAGTATTAACTTTATGTTCTTATTAATTGAATAATAAAATTGTTATGAAAGTTTTAGTCTTTAACTTAGTGTCTTTTTTTGTTATCCTTTCCTGTTTTACAAAGTACTCAAAGGAGCAAAAGCAACAAAATATTTGTGGCTCACGAATGGGATAAACTGCAGGAAGTTATTATCGGAAGCCCAAAATTATTAACAGTCCCCGGCAATTGCCCAACCATTAAGTTCGGCTTCGATTATCAAAGTGGTAATGAAAAATGGATTGAAAAAAACGGTGGCGAATATATTCGGCTGGTTGACCCGGAGTTTTTTAAACAGGTCGTAAAGCAATCGGATCATTTAGCCGACATACTTAAATCAAGAGGTATTATTGTACATCGGCATGATCCTGATTTGTTAACAAAGGCAGAACTTGCATTTATGTCGGATATTGAAAAAGGCAATGATTTTCTCTTCCCGCGCGACCCTGTGATTGTAATAGGGTCCCATGTGATAGAAGCAGCATTAAAGCTGCCAATGCGAACAAAGGAAAAATTCATCATAAGAAATATTTTGTAACTAATCAGTCTGCAAGTTAGCGATAATTTTCAGAGCTGATAATACTCCCTGGCTATTTTTAAGACTTGTGTCAGTAATTGACCGTAAGACTGCGAAGGCATAAGCTCCATCAGGTGATTTGAACTGTCCTGATATTTTTTGTTTGACTTTTATATTTCGGATAGCTCTTTCAGAGGCATTATTATCCGGAGGGACTTTGGGATGATACAGAAAAGAGAAAAGGTAATTTCTATATTTAATCAATCGGTTTTGCAAAGAAACCAACTCTTTATGTTTATCTGGCAGATCGGCACTCAATAATCTGTCGAGTCTTTTTTCAATGCTATTTCTTTGCGGATTATGAATATAATAATCCACAGCATTTAAGTGTTTTTTCAAATCCAAAGCAGACTGAAACAGATTTTTACAAATCCTGCTCCATTTATGATTGTACCTGTCTGTCAAATAGTTTAAATCACGTAAAAGATGCGATATACAAATCTTGGTGTGATATTGCCAGAATCCCTAAAAAACTGGGATTTTATAGAGGTTCCCCTGGAAGACGCCAAAAAGGTTGCATGTAATGTTTTTGTGCTCGATCAGAGTACCGTGATCATTGATGATCGTTTTAAATACATCGAAAAGGAGCTTACCAAAAGAGGTATTGAGGTAATAAGTATACCCTTTGATGCCGTTACACAGTTGGGTGGTGGTTTTCGTTGTTCTCATCATCCCATCAGGAGAACAAAATTATAGTCTGAACCCATCCAATAACCGTGGAACGGTTGGATTATGAATTCAACGCCGGACTGAATACCTGGAAGGGAATATTATTGACTAAAAAATTCCAGGCACCAAATAACAAATATCAAATAATTTCCAAATCTCAATGATCGAAATCCCAAACATTCTTAGCGCCGGGGATTTTGGTCATTGAAATTTCGGTCACTGTGATTTATTTGGGATTTGATGCTTGGGATTTGGTGCTTCTCCATATGGGAGCTTCCCGGTTTTTTCATCTTCAATATTTTCCAAGCCTCTCAATTATATTCCTGATCATCAGTACTCTTTGTTCTCCCGATCCATAAGGCAACGCGCTTTCGATACCTTCGTTGAGGTTTGGATTATTGAGTAACACTGTACAGGCTTTTTTTAGGTAGTTTCTTACGCGGCTGATCTCGTTGTCAATATCTTCCAGGATGTTTGGGTAGTTGTCAAGCAAATAAACTATATCTTCAAAATCATGGCTTTGCCTGATATCTTTTCCACCGCGATGTTTGTGCGCCTCAAGTTTTGCAGCCAGGTAGTACACAGGTGAGAAAATAAAAATTGAAGAATCCTTATCAATATCTTTTTTAATCTTATTCTTGATTCCTTCAATATACCACTTATTGCTAAAGCCAAGAATTTTCTCATCGGTTGGCATAACATCCACTTTCAATGATTTATAAATCCAGCGGCATATTGATGCCCCAGGACTGTTGTCATTGGAAAATCCTTTTGCACGCAATTCTTCTTCGAGTTTTGCATACTTTGTTCTGCTGCTCATTTCAATAATACAATCTACATCCAGAGTAGGCCGGATGTCAGAAGCTGCCGGGTCTTCGGCGTATAGTTCAGCAACGGCCCCACCCACGAAAACAACTTTATCCTTTAAATCTCCCAGGCCTGCGGCTACTGTTTTTAGCATTTTAATATTCGGGCTGTGCATGTCGCAATCGTTTTTCAATTTCTCCCATTGCCAGATTTATTTCCCTTGCTTTTCCTACACGGATGGCATCGCTTAAAGTTATTAACTCATAAAAAAGCGGATCTTCCTCTACCACCTCCGGGATGGTTTTATACAATGGCTCAATTGCCTGCCCACGTGAATTTCCCAAATCATAAGGCCAGACGAATGCTTCCTTGCCGGAAGAAATATGTTCGCTCAAAGGGGAAGCGGAATGAGCTGTGGGTATACCCCTTACAATAGCACCCGGTTGAACGGGAAATACGTACTTCAAACCATATTGGAGAAATTCCATAAATGAGAGCAGATGGACCTTTTTTTTGCTCTGATCGATTAAGCGGGCAATCTTACACCGGTTCAATGCTTCGAATATTTCCGAGGGACTTATCTTCAGTCCGTTGGCAAGATCTATGATCCGCCAGTTTCGGTCTTGTAAAGCTATCACCTTCAACAAAACTACTATATCCTGGGGCCGCATACCATTATGCTTTTTCATATTATTTTTTAATTCGCGATTCGCGAAATGCGAATTTAATATATATATGGTGAAAATGCAAGTATTTCTGATGAAATCCCAAACCCCAAATGACAAGTTTTGGGATTTGGTACTTGTGATTTGGAGTTTTCTCGTTTTGTTGCTTCATAATCCAACACCTACGGTGTTGATAGTACATCCCTGATCATACTTTGCTACAATAAACGAAGCGCTCCGCGCTTCTTCTCTGCATGCATACTGATTTGTTATATTGATTGCAAACTGATTCCCATTTTCAATTATCCGGCTTACTTTAAACAGCAGTCCCCACAATCGTGGAGCGATTGGTTTAATGTAGTAAAAACATAAGCCAGACCTGCCCAGCAACCGCGGAGCGGTTGGATTATGGAACAAAACTGTTGCGCTTCGTGTTTGGAATTTATGTTATTTGGTCATTGGTCATTATCCGCCAGAAGGCGGACAAGTTTTGGGATTTGGTGCTTGTGATTTGGTGCTTCTATCAACCTGGAAGCTTAAACTTCATCACCACCTCCCCGGTCTTTTCATCAATGCTGATGCTTTGGTTTTCCATCCCAAGCTCTTTACCGGTCGACATTTTGAACATACCGGATAAAAACTGCATGCCGTGGTTCATCACCTGTTCCATCTCTTTGGCTGCCACGCGGCTTTGTTTGGGCCTGCTTTCCGGGCCTTCCTCCTGCAGACTCGTTTCCGCGCTTTCATCACCTGAAAAATCCAGTTCACCCTGTTCAGTAACTTCTTTTGAAGTTTCCGCTTCCGTGGGGATTTCCTCCTGCATTTCCTCCTCCTCTGGCTTATCTGCCTTTTCCGTTCCGCTCACAAACTCCTCTAACTGCTCAATAAACTGGGAGCGTCCTTTGGTGCTGAAATCCACCATGTCGCGGGCGGCCTCCTCGCCCAGTACGCCATCGAACAGACTTTGCTTGACCAGCAAACCGGAAGCAATTTGCTGCTCTATGGAGTTTTTGGTAATGAAGTTGAAAATGGTGAGTTTATTGCTTTTCTGTCCCAGGCGGTCGATGCGGCCAATGCGCTGGTTTTTCTTCGCCGGGTTCCAGGGCAGCTCGAAGTTGATCAAAATATCGGCCACCTGTAGGTTCAGCCCGGAACCTCCGGCTTCGGTGGAAAGAAATACCTTGTACTGATCGTTCTCCTCGAATTTCCTGATCAGCTCGCCCCTGGATTTCACCGGGATCTTTCCGCTCAGCTCCACGAAACCGATGTTGTTCTCCCGCAGCATTTTTCCGATCAGTTTATGCACTTTGATCCACTCAGAGAAAATGATGATCTTGCGTGGGGTGTTTTTGATGTCCAGCTTTTCAAGCAACACATACTGTAATTCCTCCAGTTTGGGCGATTCGTTGGTTTCCTCGTCAATCAGGTAAGTCGAATCGCAAACCATGCGCATATTGGCCAGCAGCAATTGCATGCGCTGCATATCGAAGGGCGTCAGGTATCTTTTTCTCAATATCTGCGCAATGCCCCGGGCATAGGAAGCATGGTAATCGGCCTGCAGGGGCGATAAATGTACCGGTATGTTCAACTGCTGTATGTTCGGCAACTGGTCGATCACTTTTCGCTTCTCGCGCCTGATCAGTATCTTCTCCAGTTTCTTGTTCAGGCTTTTCAGGTTGTAATAGCCGTTGATCTTGTTGTACCTCAGCGGATCGAACAGGCAATGCTGGTAGGAGAACTCCCAGAGCGGCCCCAGGAAATGCGGGTCGAGTATGCCCATAATGGAGAAAATATCGATCAGTCGGTTTTCGATGGGTGTGCCCGTGATCACCAGCTTGTGTTTCACCTCCAGCCTTTTCAGCGAATTGGCGGTTTTGGTTTCGTAGTTTTTGGCACGCTGGGCCTCATCCAGGATCAGGAAATCGAAGCCGCCTTTGTTGATCAGCCTTTGGTCGCGCATCACCATTTCATAATTCACGATGAAAAAATAATGATTTTCGTCTTTGTATTGTTCAACCCTTTCATCCGGGAAGCCCTGCACAACCAAAGCCTTTTCATCGCTGAACTTTTCGATCTCCTTTTTCCATTGCTCTTTTAAAGAGGCCGGACAAACCACCAGGGTTTTCCTGAAACCGAAAATCTCCTTTTTCAGGATGGCCGTACCGATGGCCTGCAGGGTTTTTCCCAGTCCCATTTCATCGGCGATGATGGCAGCCTTGCGGAAAAGCGCGAATGCAATGCCTTCCATTTGATAGGGAAAAAGTTCTATTTTCAGTTTGCTGAAATCCGGCTGGTGTTTCTTTTCCAGTTCCCGCATCATATGCTCGTCGAAAGCATTTTCCAGCTTCTCCTGCACCTCCGGACGCACGCGTATCTTTTTGTTTCCGTAGATATCCTTCATAAAAGGCAGCAGGCTCAGGGCGTCTTCATCCGCGATAAAACGGGATTTTTTGAAATACCGTGAGATCAGCAGTTTTTCTTCCAGGGGCAGCTCATGGGGAAAATACCAGCTTATTTTATAATCGTTCAGCGGGTCGCAATAGATCTCGATAAAGGGGAAGGTTTTATTGAGGCGCTTGTAAAGGGATTTGTTTTGTTTCAGTTGATCGAAAGCATACATGATATGCTTGGTGGTTCCGAGTTTGTTGATCCTGGAATCCATGCTGTTGCTGTAGCCGGTTTCCTTTTCAAAATCACGCAAAAAAACAATGTACTTCACCCCTCTTTCATTGGTAAGGACATGATCACCGTAAATGTTATCCGCCCACTGGATGTGGTATTCGGCACTGTCGGCCTTTTGCCTTCTTTCCTTCAGCACCCTTTGGATCATTCCCTTGCGGGTATATTTTTTATGTTCCACATGCGTGCCCGGATCGAGCAGGTGCAGCTCGCTCTCCACCTGCAAAAGACAGGCATAAGCATGGCTGTCCCACTCAACGGCCTTGTTTTTAACCGCAGGACTGATAGCGCCTGTTTCCCCTTCTATCAGCAAGGCATACTCAAGCACCTCATCCGCATCTTCCGTATTCACCAGCAACTCATACATAAGCTGCGACTGCGAAAGGATCTGGCAGGCCCCGTTCAGAAACGCGATCTCCCCCAAAGCCAAAACATTCTTGTCCAGTGATTCCCGGAGTAATTTGATCTGCTTTTTGACTGCTTTTTTGATTTCCATATTGTAAAGTTTTAAGCAGGGCTAAAAATAAAAAATACCGTATGGAGATGGAGAAAAAGTTATGAAGGGATATTCACAAGGGGAAATCACAAATTCAAATGTTTTTGTTATTAAGACGCCAGAGTACCAAGTCGCACAAAGGATTTGTCTGGTTTTCCTTTGTTTTCCTTCGTGAAAATCCTTGGTGTTTGTGGTTAATATTATCCGCTAATTTCCGCGAATCAATCCAATGACCACGAATTCATCATTGGCGAAAATTAGCTTAATCAGCGGAAATTCGGTGCGCCAAGAAGCGTGTGTAAGTATTAATAAAACCTAAAAAGATGAAAGTTCTTTTCGGTCCAATTTGTCGTTCAGGCTGAAGCCGATCCGAACCGTCAGCGGCACACCACCGAAGACCTCGAACGCACGGTTGTGCGCGTCCAACCA
>JAWOBA010000188.1:0-29351 GCA_046498285.1 Desulfatiglandales bacterium
GGAAATAGATTCAGGAAATGCTGAGTGTTAATCCCGCTGCAAGCGGGACAAATTGCCCGCCCGCCTCGCCTGAGCGGGTGCGATGGCGGGCAGGTTTGAGGCCTTTAGGCCGAGTTTTTGGAATTTAGCGAAGCATTTGATGAATCCCAAAATGGGCATCATGAGCGAATAAAATGACTTTTTACGAAACCATCAAATTTGTACCGTTTAAAATAATATGGAAAAGATTTTATACCCCGGTGAACAACATACAGGCTTAATTTGATCTTATGGCTTAATTTGCTCTTTCTATACCACCGACTATATCGTAGGTATGAGCCTCAGTTATGTGAACGGGAACAATTTCTCCTACCGTAGCTGTTCCTTCATTTATTAATACCTGGCCATCTATATCTGGAGCCATTGTTGCTGTTCGTCCAGTCAGCAATAGATCAGTCTCAGGGCTCAAGCCCTCAATTAATACGGGGATCCTTTTACCAACTAACTCTTTGTTGCTATTTCTGCTGATCTCTGCCTGAATTTCAATAAGCTGCTGGACCCTATCGTTCACTATACTCTGAGGTATTCTGTTTTTGAGCTTTGCGGCATGCGTGCCTTTCTCCGGGCTAAAGGCAAACACACCCAATCTTTCAAATTTTGCCTCTTGTATAAAATTGCATAATTCTTTAAATTGTTTCTCAGTCTCTCCTGGGAAACCAATCATTACTGTTGTCCGTAATGTTATTTTTCTTGATATTTTTCTTATTTTCTCTACAAATTGAGGTATCGACTCCATCTGCAAAGGACGTCCCATAGCCCTGAGGATATCCTGATTAACATGTTGAATAGGCACATCAAGGTATGGGCATAAAATTTCTTCAGAATCAATAAGCTCGAGAATTCCTTCAGTCACATGATACGGATGAGCATAAAGAATTCTGAGCCAATGCAGTCCAGATATGGTCAGAAGCTTCACCATGAGATCTTCAAGTGTATATAGTGGATCAAGATCATGGCCATAGAAGGTCGTGTCTTGTGCTACTAGATTTATCTCCTTCACACCCTTTTCAACCATATTTTTTGTCTCTATATATAGCGAATCTATGGTCCTGCTTCTGAAAGGACCTCGTAAGGATGGAATAATACAATACGAGCAATGGTGTGAACATCCTTCGGCTATTTTGAGATAGGCAGAGTAAAATGGTGTTGTCTGTACCCTTGGTGCCTGATGATCCGCTAAAAACCGGGGTCTGTCTATAAGAAAAATCGGAGTAGGATTGTCTTTGGCGCTTAAGATTTCATCTATCCTGTATATTTGTCCTGTACCAACCCAGCCGTCAACCTGTGGTATCTCTTTGAGCAACTTTCGCCCATATCTCTGTACAAAGCAACCTACTATAACAAGGGAGGTTAGATGACCCTTGTCTTTTAACTGAGCAAGCTCAAGAATGGTATCTATACTTTCCTCAACGGCTGGTTTGATAAAGGCACAGGTATTAACAATCGCTATATCGGCATCTGAAGGATCATCGACTATTGTATATCCATGTTCTATGATACGACCAAGGATATATTCAGTGTCTACAAGGTTCTTTGCGCATCCAAGGTTGATAACGAATGCCTTTGACATAATTCCTATAATGCCATTTAAGGTGGTCGATAGGCTATGAGCTGAATAAGGTACGAGGGAGGAGGTTGCTGACAGCTAGACCTTTTCTATTCTTTTTCTGCTAAAGGCTTGATTCCATCCATCTCTTAATCATGTCTTCTTTGTATGCACTCCTGAAACCATTGACAATGGTTTCAAATGGAAGGTCTGCAAAATGCCCATGATCTTTAATGTATTCTATATGTAATTGCCCATTTAAATCATGAGTATGGAAGATGGCCGGATTATGCCCATCAAATTCTACTGGCTTCAAACTGAGCCTCTGACACATGCCTGTATCAAATGTTGGGGTTACCTTGATCCATCTGCCGTCAATGTATAGCTCATTATAGCCATGAAAGGCAAAAACATCTGTTTTCATCATGTTCCATAATTTTGGTGGTATCGCATAATTTTTAATATCAGCAAAAACAAGCCGTGCCGCTATACCATTCGCTCGAGCTAGTGCAGCCATTAGAACTGCTTTTTGAACACAAAAACCTTCTCCTCTCTCGAGAGTCCTGCTTGCCGGGTAATGTTCTGGAAGGAAAAAGGGAGAGTAAGGGGTATAAGGAATGCTGTCTCTTACAAAATAAAAGATAGCTTTTGCCTTTTCATTTGGATGAGGGGCAACAATTTTTTTGGCGATTTTCGAAACCGACGGTGCGTCGTAATCAATATAGTATGTTGATTTCAGGTATATGGATAGGTCTTCCATGATATATACTGGCTACGCCTTTGTGCTTCCTTTTGAGAAACGTTTTATTATGGTTCGGGTAAAATTTTTAAAGAATAGAAGCTGAATATTTTTGGATAATCCATTTAAAAGAGTGGAACTGAATTGAAGCAACATACATTCTTCATTTGCTATAATAGTGGCAGAACGAGCTTCACCAGTCAGATATGCCATCTCTCCAAAACATTCGCCCTTTTCTAAAACCGCTACTGCCTTATCTCCCTTTTGGACTATCACTTTGCCCCCGGTCAAAATATAAAAAGAATCATCTATTTGTCCTTCTTGGATAATAGTCCCTCCTTTCTCAATTTTTACTAACGTACTTGCTGAAAGAATTTCAGAAATCTGGCTTTCCGTAAAATTGTGAAAAAATGGGAGGCTGTGGATATAGCTTACTAATTCAGCGTCATGGGCTTCTTTTGGTGTTTCTTTCAAGGTATTTAAGGCCAGTCTGAGATCATAGGCAAAGTCCATACTGGATTGATACCGTTGAGATGGGTTTTTTGCAAGTGCCTTGTTAATAATATCTCCGAATATTTTTGGTAACTCTGGCTTTAATTCTAGAATTGGGACCGGATCATTATTCACAATCATATACATTGTAGAGTATTCATTTTCTCCTTTAAATGCTTTTTGACCACTTAGGAGTTCATACAGGACTGAGCCAAGAGAAAAGATATCGTTTCTCTCTGTTATATACTCCTCTTTGACTTGTTCAGGTGACATATAGCTGGGGGAACCGAACAAACCCTGCACAAGTGTCGTATGCCCCTTTTTAACATAGGCGATACTAAAATCAGTTATCTTTACCTGACCCGATGGACGAAGCATTATGTTAGAGGGTTTTATGTCACAGTGAATCACCTCGTTTTGATGGGCATATTCCAATCCTTTGCATACATTGAAAATAATCTTCAGTACCATTTTTATAGGCAAGAGCTTATCCGGCCTACAAAATTTCTCCAATGTTGATCCATCAATATATTCCATGGTAATATAACAAAAGTCTTGTTGGAGATCAGCGTCATATATAGTGACAATATTTGGGTGTAGAAGTCGCCCTGCGGATTGTGCTTCAATAAAAAAGCGCTTTTTGTAAGCCTCTATCTTTTCTAAATCTTTATCATTCGGAAGACGGTAAACTTTAATCGCTACATTGCGCTCGATATAAGGATCCTTTCCAAGGAATACAGCTCCGGAGCCGCCTTCTCCTAATTTTTTTAGGATTTCATAGCGGCCTATAGTCTTTATATTCTGCAAGTAATTCATAAATAACTGAGATCCCCTATAACATGGACCATATCTTAAGCCCTTTGCATAACCCTTCTTGATCTAAAGACGATGGGCTCTTTTTCAGTTTGAAGGCCCATATTTTCTAAATAAAGGAGAAAGGTTCTATTAAAAGGCGTTTCTATATCATAACCCCCAAGAACAACTTTTTTCTTTGCCGCTTTTGATAGCATAAAAGGACATTCCCAAAAAACGTTGTATACATCTCCTTTGCACCCAATGATATCTTTATCGGATCTCTTATCAATAAGGTTAAAAGATATTTCTTTCGTCTGCAGATTGGTCGATTCCGGCGGCTCTCTATGAGTAAGTTCCAGTTTCGTATAAGGAGCACGTGCACTGAGGAACATAAGGGATATGCGCGAGAATAGGCCGCCATCAGTAGATGAAAGTTACGTCCACCTCCCCTTTTCTTAAGATACATAATAGACAATTGGCATAAACTGTTTTATTAAAAGAGTATTCTAAAAGACGTCTTATGTGTCAAGAAAAAGTAGCTAACATGGGAAAAGATAGTTACCAAAAAATCCAAAAAAAGGACAGAGATCTTTTTGATCGTGCATGGAATGTTGCAAGAGAGAACCACGGGAATAATTTTACATTCTACCTTCCTGGCATGATTAGGTATGGAAATATGAGAGGTCTTTATCCCACTCTTTCATTAACTGGAAGTAATTGTCAGCTTCTCTGTGAGCACTGTAAGGGCTTACTTCTGAAACCTATGATAAAGGCAAGCAATCCAAAAACGCTTATAACAAAGTGTCTTATGTTAGCACATTCAGGCCATTCAGGGGTTCTCTTAAGCGGCGGATCAGACCTTCAAGGGAGGCTTCCCTGGGGAAAATTCTATAAGGCAATACAGAGGATAAAGGCTGAAACAGAGTTATTTCTATCCATACATAGTGGATTTTTAGATCTCAACACAGCAGTTGCCCTCAAAGAAGCAGGCGTGGATCAGGCACTCATTGATGTAATGGGTGATGAGGAGACCGCAAAAAAGATTTACCATCTTGATAGTCTGCAAAAAGTGATAACATCACTTGAAGATCTTTTCAAAGCAGGGCTTGATGTTGTGCCTCATATTGTGGCTGGCCTCATGTATGGTAGACTACATGGAGAATATAATGCACTCCACATAATAAGTCGCTTGAAACCTTCCTGTGTTGTCATTGTTGTTCTCACACCACTAAAGGGGACACCTATGTCAGATGTCTCACCTCCCTCTCCTTTAGAGATTGCCCGATTGATTGCTACGGCACGCTTGATGATGCCAGACACACCGATATCTCTGGGCTGTGAGAGACCAAGAAATAGGCAAGGATATATTATGGAAGAATTGGCCATCCAAGCAGGGGCTACGAGGATGGCTGTATGGTCAACAAGAGCTTTAGATATGGCATTGAAGCTAAAATTAAAGCCGCTCTTTCAGCCTACTTGTTGTTCCGTTCCATATGGAGAAGATTTTAGCAAAAACTTTATGCAGGATGCTTCCAAAGTCAAGGCCAATATTTTTTGACTAAACAAGTTGACTATAGACATCTATTTCATATATATAGCAAAATGAAAAGGCAATTTCTATGGTATAGGGCGGATTTTATAAGAAATGAGCGCGTAGCATTTCAAGAGAGGGAGAATACTATGATAAAAAAATTATTTTGTGCTTCAGTAATTCTATTAACAGCCATTTCAATATCCTTTGCTGGTTCAGTTCCAAACATGAATGAAGGTCTCTGGGAAATAACCGTAGAGACAGAAATGCCAAACATGAAACTGCCGCCGATGACACACACGCAGTGCCTGACAAAAAATGACTTTGTCCCAAAGGGGGCCCAACAACCAGGGCAGGAGTGTGAAATTGCTGATACAAAGGTGGATGGCAACACAGTTACTTGGACTATTCAATGCACCACGCAGGGAGCTGAAATGACCGGCACGGGCAAGACGACGTATAGTGGAGATAGTTTCGAAGGTACCATGGTAATGTCAATGCCTCAGACAAATATGGAGATTAACACTCGCATGAGTGGCAAGCGAATTGGGGATTGTAAATAGTGAGACCTTCTTGATCTAAAGACGATGGGTTTTCTTTCAGTTCCCTCCGGGGCGTAGGCCCTCCGGGCCGGAGGCCGAGGCTCCCGGGCTGGTCTTTCCAGCAACGTATCCATGGGGGAGCCCGCCAGAGATAAATTTTGCTCTATCCGCACTGCCCCGATAAATCGGGATCTTAGTGACATTGTTGAATTCGTTGACTTATCTTTTTTTGAACCGCAAAGGCGCAAAGGACGCGAAGAAAATCTTTTATGTCCGGCGGGTTAAACGCCGGACATAACCATTCATCGCCTAACGGCGAGGGATTACGTTGTGTACCTTGTGGCTTGTGGTTTATTTAACCCAGATTATGCAGTAGCCACCTACTGCGGCCTGAAAAACCTTGCTGTCCCGCCTTGGCAGCCTTTTTCACGATTTTGCTTCTCAACATATTTACAAATATGCCTTCGGCGCAAAATCGCTCCAACTTCTCGTTTCGCTGAGGTTTTTCAACCCTCGTGACGACGCCTACTGCATAATCTGGGTTTAAACAACGTGGAATTCTGAAAATCGCCAGGTTTTTCAAAGGTCTCAGTCTGTACAATCATAGCATCTGGTTAGGATTTTCTGATAGTATGATCAAAACACATATTCTGTTTTTAGTAACTATATCCTCACGATCGTAATCCATTTTATTCAGAAAACTTGCTAGTAACTGGCTTGACGCTACCGTTTCGGGTATCATTTCATAAGGTTGATAAATATCCTTCTATTTCATCTTTTTTCACTTCGTTCCTCTGGGCAAGATGATGATCCGGGATGCCTTTCATAAATTCACTCCCATATCCACAATCCTAGGTTTGGGAAAATGATAAGGCGGGGGCAGAAAAAAGCACATGAGTTTTTATGGATCCAAATATTCCTTCTTTGCCATCTCTGTCAGTTTAAACTTTTGTACCTTGCCTGATTTGGTCATAGGAAATTCTGTGACTAATTTATAGTAATGTGGCTCTTTTTCTTTGGAAATAGTATTTTTGATATATTTTTTAAGGTCTTCAGAAGATATCAGTGCATCTTCCTTGACTTTTATCCAGGCAGCGACTTCCTGACCTTTTTCAGGATGAGGGAATCCAAAAATCTGTACTTCTGAAACACCAGGCATGTTATAAATTATTTCTTCGAGCTCTGTTGGATAAATTTCAATTCCCTTTCTTATAATAACATCCTTGAGTCGTCCTGTTATTTTAACATAGCCATTTTCATCCATTTCACCAAGATCTCCTGTGTGAAACCATCCTTGCTTATCAATAACAGATGCAGTTGCAGCAGGCATGTTATAATATTCCTTCATCAGAAAGCCCCTTGTACAAAGTTCTCCCTGACGGTGCGAAGGGAGATCTTCACCAGTTGAGGGATCTAATATCTTGACCTCATTACACTCTAAGGCACTGCCAATAGTTGAAACCCTGCTTTCTAAGGGATCGTTGGGTTTGGTCATCGTTATCCAGGAGGAGGCCTCTGTGATACCGTAGGCGACGGTAATGTCTGAAATACCTATCTCTTCTACCAGTTTTCTCATTAATTCTATTGGACATGGTGCACCGCCTATTGTCCCTTTACTGAGCGTTTTCCATTGTTCAGGATTAAATTCTGAGTGATTGATAAGTGTGATAAGCATACTAGGCGAACCATAAATGGCAGTGCATTTTTCAGTAGTAATAGCTGATAGTATTGCTGCTGGCTCAAAGTCTGCACATGGCATAATGATCGAAGCACCCTTGATAAGGCCTGTAAGGAGAATGCATGTATTTCCAAACATATGAAAGAGAGGGAAAAATAAACAAAGCCTGTCACTAGAGGTCAGTCCCTGCCTCAATCCTGAAAATATGGATTTAGTGACAAGACCGCAATGGTCAAGGACCACTCCCTTAGGCTTACCGGTTGTACCGGATGTGTACATTATGGCAACTGGATCATCTGGGCCAATTTCATTTTCCCTTGCGGTAAGATTTTTAAGGTTAATCTCATGGCCCATTTCCATTAGCCCTTGTGACGATGTCATATCAGGATAGGAATTTTCCCCTATAACAATGAAATTTTTGAGCATTGATTTTACCCTTATTTCAAGCTCCAATTCCTCTGCCATAATAATGGAGGCTGATCCCGAGTGTTCCAGGATAAAGCAAAGATCTTCTTTTTTTGCTCCATGATCTATGGGTACAACAATTGCTCCTATTTTTGCGAGGGCCATCTGATAGATAATCCACTCCGGGGAATTGGGTGCACAAAGGGCAACCCTATCACCTTTTTTTATGCCAATTTTTATCAGACCCCTGGCGGCTCTATTTATTTCTGATAAAAAGGTCTGATAGGTATACCTTATGTTAGAATCGGAAGAAACAAGGGCAATATTGCCGGGATATTTAGCCGTTATCTCATTGATTATCTGGCCGATAGTTTTTTGTGTAAATTTTCTATTATTTTTGGGTATGGTCATTTTTATCCTCTGGCTACCTTCCAACATCGGACTGTATGGTTCTCATTTACCGTATAAAAGCCTATTTCCCTTTCTTTACACCTATCTTCAACGAGAGGGCATCTCCCCTGGAACTTACACCCTGGGGGAGGATTAAAAGGGCTTGGAACATCGCCTGTAATTGCCTTCCGTGCACCACGATTATCTGGATTAGGCTCAGGTATGGCTGAAAGTAATGCAAGAGTATACGGATGCAAGGGATTATTATGTATTTCCTCTACGGGTGCATATTCCATTATGTGACCTAGGTACATTACAGCAACCATATCACTGATGTAACCAACTACATTAAGGTCGTGTGAGATAAAGAGATAGCTTAGCCCCAGGGTATTTTGTAGTTCTTTGAGAAGGTTAATGATCTGGGATTGTATAGATACATCAAGTGCTGATACCGGCTCATCACATATAATTAATGAGGGATTAACACTCAAGGCCCTGGCTATGCCAATACGTTGCCGTTGACCACCACTGAATTCATGGGGGTAGCGGTAAGCACCTGAGGAGGCGATACCCACCATATCCAGAAGCTCTCTAATACGCCGCTTACGTTCATAATGTCCTTTTAATGGCAATGTTCGCAACCCTTCTTCAATAGATTGTCCAGCAGTCATTCTGGGATTTAAAGAGCCAAAAGGATCTTGAAATATTATCTGCATCTCTTTGCGCAACGGCTTCATTTCATTTTGGGAAAGGCTGCTGATATCCTTATTCTGATATATAATTGTGCCTTCATCAGCCTCCAAGAGCTTTAAAATAAGTCGGCCAATTGTGGATTTACCACATCCACTCTCTCCAACCAGACCCAAGGTTTTGTTTTTTTCAATACAAAGATCCACCCCATCAACGGCCTTGATCCACCCAATGACATGTTGGAAGAATCCCCTGTGCACTGGGAAATATTTTTTTATCTCTCCTACCTTGAGCATTATTTGGCTATTAGTCATTGGCAACATAGGTAGAAATTCCTTGGTTCTTATTTGAATACAGCACTGGGCACCGACTCAAGTGTCCGTTTCCATAATCACACATTTGTGGAAAATCAATTTTGCATGTATCGATAGCAAGGTTACACCTGGGATGAAAAGGACAACCAGACGGCTTATCCGCAGGGTCTGGCACTGTTCCTGGGATACTGTAAAGCCTATACCCCCGTTTTGTGGGACTCGGGAGTGATGCAAGAAGCCCCTGAGTGTAAGGATGATGTGGAGTATGAAAAATCTCCTTCGCATTGCCTTGCTCTACAATAATACCTGCATACATTACATAGATACGATCGGCAATATTTGCCACCACCCCGAGATCATGCGTAATATAGAGGAGAGACATTCGTCGGTTTTTTTGAAGTTCTTCAAATAGATTCAGGATCTGGGCCTGAATGGTGACATCAAGGGCAGTAGTTGGCTCATCAGCAATAACCAGCTCGGGATTGCATGCCAGTGCCATGGCAATCATAACTCGCTGTTTCTGCCCACCACTGAGCTGATGCGGATAATCTTTGAGGCGCTCCTCAGGTGAAGCGATACCCACATCTTTGAGGAGTTGGATACATCTTTGCTGTAACTTTTTCTCATCTGCCTTTTCGTGAACCATGATGGCCTCTTGGATCTGGTCCTGTATGGTAAATACTGGGTTGAGCGAGGTCATAGGTTCCTGAAAGACCATGGATATATGATTTCCACGAATCTGTTGCATCTTTTCTTCAGTAAAATCCAGAAGATTTTGCTCATTGAACAGTATTGTGCCCCCCATAATTTTACCAGGGGGTTGAGGAATAAGCCTGAGGATAGTTAAAGCAGATACGCTTTTTCCACAACCCGACTCTCCAACGAGACATGCTGTCTCTCCTTTTTCAATATCAAAACTTACGCCATCAACTGCTCGGGATATACTTCCCTCAAGCTGGAAATACACCTTTAAGTCTTTGACAGAAAGCATCAATACCTTTCCCTGAGCTTTGGGTTGAGTATGTCCCGCAAGCCCTCACCAAATAGATTAAAGGAGAGTACCACAATCAAGATTGCAATTCCTGGAATAAATGTGAGCCAAGGTGCATCGAAAATGAAACGCTTTCCATCGGAAAGAATATTCCCCCACGTGGCATGCGGTGGTGGAACGCCAAATCCGAGAAAACTCAAACCTGCTTCTGTGAGAATAGCGGTTGCAATACCAATGGTAGCAGATACCAAAACTGGAGCAATAGCATTAGGCACCATATGACGAAATATAACCCGAAAGTCGCTTATACCAAGGGCTTTGACAGCGGTTACAAAATCTTGCTCTCTTAATGAAAGAAATTCAGCCCGCACGAAACGAGTGGTTCCCATCCAACTCGTCAGGCCAATAACAATCATAATGTTGTAGATGCTTGCAGGAAGGAGGGCAACTACAGTGAGGATCAGAAAGAAGCTTGGAAAGCAGAGCATGATATCTACGATTCGCATGATTAGCGTATCGACAGAGAGGGTCGATTTGTGAAGTATTTGCACCCATGGTGACCGAGTTATCGACCCTAATTTCTTTTTCGACACGAGGGTGTAAATAACAGAGGCAATACCTAGGATAAGAAAAAGTAAACCCAGATATCTATACCCCATAAAAGGCAATACCGCCCCGGTGAACAGTAATGAAGCTATCAGAATGTGATGGAGGAGAATATGATTTTGCCCAAAATAGCCTGCTATCCCGCCCAGAAATATTCCTATAAGTACCGCGATCCCCACGGCGACAAACCCTACTGTAAGAGATACCCAGGCTCCCTGCAACATCCTCGCAAAAACATCCCTTCCTAGATCATCGGTCCCGAATAGATATAATCCTAAGTTGGGTATCTGCTCGGGGCGTAAGATCTTTAGATTTGGATGAGAGAGCGGGGGTCGAAGTTTTTCCTGGAGTCTTACTATGGAAGGGTCAAAATACGGTTTGGTTCCAGACGTAAGGATAATGCCTATAAGGGCAGTAAAGAAGAACAGAACAAAAATTAAAAGGCCTACAAAAGCGAGCTTGTTTTTTTTAAGAAGTCCCCAAGATTCTTGAAAACGGGTATTTTTTGAAATGGGGGTGGATTCTTCTATTTTCCTATTTTGCAATGAATCTTTTGAATTTGTCGTCATTATAATCGGATCCTTGGATCTACCACCATATAGAGTACATCAGACACAAAGGTTCCTGCAAGCACCAGCACCGCTGAAAGAAAATTAACTGTCAGGATAATCGGGTAATCTCTGGCCAGAATGGCCTCATAGGCCATCCTGCCCATTCCTGGCCATGAAAAAATGGACTCAATGATTACCGATCCACCGATGAGACCTGGTAAAATCAGCCCAAACATGGTTACAAAGGGTAAAAGAGCATTACGCAAGGCATGTTTGTAGTGTACCACCTCTGGCGGAAGCCCCTTTGCCTTTGCGGTACGCACATAATCCTGTCCTTCTACCTCAAGCATCTGACTGCGCACGTACCTGGAAAGAACCGCAATTCCACCAGTAGCAATTAGTACAGACGGAATTAATAGATGCCAGATTCTGTCCATGACAAGATGGGGCAAAGAATGAATCCCGTGCCCAAAGGTTGCCATGCCAATTACCGGTACATGAAATTGGGTAACAATAAAGATAATCAGAATATAGGCAAAAAAGAATCCAGGAATAGATATCAATAGATATGAAAAAAAGGTTGCACTTCGATCATATAGCCCCCCCCTTACTAATGCTGATCGTATACCAATGGGAAACGATAAAGTCCAGGTAAGTAAAGTGCCCACAATAAACAGAGGAAGACTATTCAGAAATCGCTCCCATATCTTTTTGAGTACAGACTGATTGTCTTTCCAGGAAACAGTTTTTCCTGTGAAAAGATTTTTGTAAAAAAGAAGATATTGCATGTAAAGGGGTTTGTCTAAATGAAACTCTTTCTGAAATCGTTCTACCATCTCAGGCGTGAATTTGGGATTTAAGGGATCAACCTGGCTGGGTTTGCCAGGAGCGAGATGAATGATCAAAAAGGAGACCACTGAAACAAAGAAAAGAGTAATAATTTTTTGTATGATAGATCGAGCTATGAATGATATCATTATTGAGCAGCCTGTTTATAGATTAAAGGTGTTTTACATTTTTCATGTCTCTTAAAAGGACCACAGGTTTACAGAACCTTGATATTTAAAACTCGAAACTCGGTAAGAATTTGGCCTGTTCGCTATCCATGCCAGATATCCTACAGGAGGGCAGCAGGTCGACCTGGGCAAGTGAATCACTTTCATATAACAGGCAAAATTCATGATTTATCAAGTTTCCAAACTTATCCATCCAGCGCGAAGTTGGGTGGATCGGACAGTTTTATCCATTTGTTGAAATGAAACGTATAATCTCCTGTTTTTGTCGGTGTGATCTTTTTGTAGACAACGTTCCCTTTTGGATCTATTTCCTTTATTACAATTCTTTTATCTAACACAGCTGTCCACTTGGTAACGTAAAGAAACGTATAGGGCTGTTCCGATGCAATGATCTCGTGAAGGCGGCAGCAGTAATCTACCTGTTTTTTATGATTATATTCCTGCCTGATCTTGATGATGAGTTCATCGGCCTCTTTATTTTTAAAGCCTACGAAATTAAGCTGGTATGGGTTTGCCTGACTGGAATGCCATATCTGATAAAGATCGGGCTCTATTCCCATACTCCAGCCCAGGATCAGGGCATCAAAATCTGCCTTATCCACACGCTCTTGAATAAAGACTGCCCATTCTAAGAGATCGGTGCGCACATCAATACCGATCTGTTTCCATCCGTCCTGGGCAATAGTTAAGATAGCTTTTCTAAGGTCATTGCCGCTGTTGGTGATAAGGGTAAATTGAAATCTTTTTCCCTCCTTCTCTAGCCAACCTTCCTTATTTCGTTTCCACCCTACTTCTTTAAGGAGCCTTAGAGCCCCCTCGGGATCATAAGGAATGGGCTTGACTTTTTTATTGTAATAATCAGTTTGTTTTACAAAGGGACCAGTAATCCTTTCCCCCTGACCATAGAGAACATATTTTATGATTTTATCTACATCAATGGCCATACTCAGCGCCACTCTGACTCGAGGATCATTAAAAGGTGTTCGTCTCATATTATACCCAATGTAGGTGTAACCAAAAGAGGTCCCGGAAAAGCTCTGATAATTTGGATCACTTTTTAGGCGCTGAACTTGATGGGGTTGGACAGCATAACTGTCAACAGTGCCTGCATAGAATTCCATCTCTTGTGTGAGAATATCAGGAATGACCCGATAGGCATAGCGTTTATAATTTGGTGGACCCTCCCAATACTGATTAAAGCGATCTAGGATGATATACTGATCCGATTTCCACTCTGTAAATACAAAGGGACCACATCCAATGGGATGTCGATTAAAGCTGCTCTGCCGCAAGGAAAATTTTTTCGGATCTTTTCCAGCTCTTTTAGCCTCACCCATTAAGGCTTCATTATTTAAAAGATGCTCCGGCAGTATTCCTATTGCCCATGTGCCGAGGGCTGGTGAATAGAGTCGATTATAAATGATGCGCACGGTCAGGGGATCAATTACCTGTACCTGCTTAACTGGCTCATAATCTGCTATCCGCGGAGAGAGGTTTTTTGGATTTATGATTGCCTCATAGGTGAACTTGACATCGTATGCATCAAGAATGTGGCCATCATGAAATTTTACATTGGGACGAAGCTTGAATAGGAGAATCGGGTTGTGTTCTGTAGGGGGGAGGATCTGCCTTGCATATTCTTCCTTTTTCTCCCGTCCAATATCTTGATCCTTTTCGAGATAGGCCAGAGCGTTAAAAGAACGGAAGTAATCCTCTCCCAGGATGGCCTCGAGCTTTTTGAAAAGATCCTGATCCACATGATCTAGTACCAGCTTAATCCTCGCTGGTGCCTTGACCAGAATCTTTATCTGCTTTCCCCAATTATCAGTCTTTTCCTTCTTCTCGATTCTTGTTATCGTGAATTCCCTCTCTGGAATAATTGAGATCTCCTTGATATGTTCCAAGTATACCTTGGTGTGAGGAGAAATCGATAAATCTCCGGACCTTGCCCTTCTTAAAATCTCCAACATCTCTCTGGCTCCCGCTCTGCCAATGCCGGGTATCTCTGCATCCTCGTTTATGTAAAAGAATGCCTCCTCAAAAATTTCCCAGGAGGCAGCAAGCCGTCCTCTGAATTTGAGGTCTTTATCTCTGTCGATGAGTCCTTCAAAAACCATAGACCCTATTTGACTGCTGGCAGAATCTGCTGACAGGATCGGATTGAGAATGCTGGCATCACCTATAGATGCTGTAATATATTCGTTCAGGCGATCTGGATTGCCACGTGACTGCTCTTTATAGGTAGGTACCCAGAAATATGACTGAAGCAAGAATACTATTATTACAATTGGGGTAAATATAAGAATCCTACGGATGGTCATGGCCTAAGTTTCGTTTAGGTTATTGTAACCAGTTTATGCCACATTCATGGTCATACTGCTGTTAGCTTTGAAAATAAAAGTAGCATAAGCAATTGAGGAATTGGTGTCAATTTGTTTGATTCTCTTTTTAGGTATATAAGGGATTTGAAAATCCCATCGGCAGGAAAGCCTATATATAAATGAAGAATACAGAGGACAAGAAAAAAATCAGCAGAACGCAGCAAGCAGTATTTTCATACAGATTTCTTTCCTTTTTTAAACTTTTCTACTAGGCGCTCAAACCTATTATCCACCATTGTTTGATATTCAGTAATATCTTGATCTGTTAGGTGTCTAAATCTGCCCTGAAGGTGGATATATTCGTCCACTGGAATAATTTCATCAGGAATCACGGTTTGTGTATAGCTCTCAGCATCCTGTACCTCATACAGCGGGAAGATGTTAGATAGCACAGCCAGGCGCATAGCGTATATAGACAAATTCTCAGGCATTCTCCAGCCTGTGGGGCAGGAGGAAAGAAGATGGATAAATTTTGTTCCTTTTATCGACCTGGCCTTTTTAAACTTGGCAATCATATCCTGCGGATAGGCAGCTGTAGCGGTAGCGAGATATGGTATCCTGTGGGCAACCATTATCTCATCAAAATCCTTCTTTTGCTCGAACTTAGGTTTTTTAATCGGGGTTGTTGTTGTCCAGGAACCTTTCGGTGTTGCACTTGAGCGTTGGATTCCGGTATTCATGTAGGCCTCATTGTCGTAGCATACATAAATAACATCTTCATTTCTCTCTGCAGCGCCCGAAAGTGCCTGGATGCCAATATCAAAGGTACCTCCATCACCTGCCCATCCAACAACACAGACATCATCCATACCTCTTTTTTTGTATGCTGCTTTTACACCAGATATGGTTGCACCCGTGGTCTCAAAGGCACAGTGAAACAAAGGGATTTCCATGGTAGAGAATGACCAAGTGCCTGGTATAATTGTCCAACAGCAGGCAGGCACAACAAGTACTGTTGGTTTTCCTAGCCCTTTTAATGCCAGTCTCATAGAAAGAGATGCCCCGCATCCCGCGCAGGCGAGATTGCCGGAGGTCATCAATTCATCATCAGGAATATCCCCATTGTCAAATCTTTGATTTAGACTATACATACTTTACTCCTATCCATATATCGACATCATCAGGTCGATCATCTCTCAATGTTTTCCCGTATATCTCCTCAATGGTTTTAACACTTATATCCCTGCCACCAAGACCTGCAATGTAGCCATAGACAAATGGTCTTTCTTGTTCAGGAAGTTCGTATAAGGCGCTCTTGATCTCCTGTGCCCAAATACCTGTGGCACCAGGCGAGAAATTTCGGTCAATGACTGCGACCTTTTTCTTGCCTTTTAAGGCTGCTATTACTTCCTCTCGTGGAAATGGGCGAAGGGTCTTCAATTTTACCATCCCCACCTTTTCTCCCCTTTTCCTTAAGGTGTCTATGGCATCCCTTCCGGTAGATGCAACAGTGCCTGAGGCAACCATAACAACATCTGCATCATCGGTGGAGTATTCTTCTACTTGGTGATATGTTCGCCCAAACAAGCTGGCAAACTCTTCATGAACTGAGTTGATGACATCTTTGGCCTTTTGCATATCTCTCTGGATTTGCCACCTGAATTCCATATAGTCAGTATTCATCGTAATCCCCCCAAACATTCTGGGATTATCTGGATTTAGCCACAGATCGCCTGGGTCAAAAGGAGGAAGAAAACGTCTAACTTCCTCCTTATTTGGGATATCGATTGGCTCAGAGGTGTGGGAGAGAAAAAATGCATCCAGTACAACCATTGCAGGGAGACGTAAGGTTTCTGCAATTTTGAATGCCATAATGGTGGTATCCAGAACCTCCTGATTTCCCTCACAGTAGAGTTGGATCCAGCCGGTCTCCCTTTGTGAGACAGAATCGGTCTGATCGCTCCAGATGGTCCAGGGGGCAGCTACAGCCCTGTTGACGTTGGCGAGCACAATTGGTGTTCTTGCACCAGTCGCATAATGAAGCATCTCATGCATTAGGAATAAGCCCTGGCCACATGTGGCAGTAAATGCTCGTGCTCCACCCATAGAGGCCCCAATGCATGCGGCCATGGCTGAATGTTCGGATTCCACCCTTATATAGTCAAAATCCGCCAATCCCTCCGCCTGCATATTGGCCAGCTCCTCAATGATGGTTGTCTGGGGTGTAATTGGATAGGCGGCAACTACCTGTACATCAGAAAGCATCGCCCCATAGGCTACTGCCACGTTTCCCGTGATAACCTTTCTCATTTTTTACTCCATAAATTCCATTTTCATTGCCCCACGAGGGCACTCATTGACGCATATACCGCATCCTTTGCAATAGTCCATATCCACAATATATCCATAACCATCTGGATCTTTTTTTATAGCATTGTCCGGGCAAAAAACATAGCAATTGCCACACTCGGTGCAGGAACCGCAGTTAAAACAGCGCTGGGCTTCTGAGATTGCCTCTCCCTGAGGAGGGGGTTTGATCACCTCTTGAAATCCGGTTAACCGTTTATCTACAGCGATTGTATTCCTTTTGATCCTTGGACGGTGGTCAAAATAGAAGGGATTCATGCCGGTGTAGTTGATGACCTCTGAGGTTGGGTTTCTTCTTGAAAACCGGTTTTCTCCCTGTAGTAGACCAATACTTACATTTCCTTTTACGCCCCACCTCGATTTAGTGAGATTGTCTTCTTCATCCTTTTGTCCCTCAAGAAATTGGTCAATAGCTATGGCAGCACGCTTGCCTGAGCCGATGGCATGAGTAACAGTATGAGGGATGTCGATGATGTCTCCACCTGCAAAGATTTTTGTGTGATTAGTGCATCCCATCTGATCGGTTGGAACGACTCCCCCCTTGTGCGAGATAAAGGAAGGAAGGTCAGCTGAGTGAGTAGCTTCTCCTATGGCGATTATCATTCCATCACACGCGATATCAAAGGTCTGGCCAGTTGGGACTGGCCGCCTTCGGCCGGATTCGTCTACATCTCCCAGGGCCATCTTTTGGAGTGTGATGCCGGTAATGTGTTCATTGCCAGGTATCTCTTGTGGGGTCGCAAGAAATAGAAATTGTACACCTTCCTCTTTGGCCATTTCAATCTCCTCCCAATGCGCTGGCATCTCATTCTCAGTTCTCCGATAAACAACGGTTACCTCTGCTCCAAGCCTGCGAGATGATCTGGCACAGTCTATGGCGCTGTTTCCTCCGCCAATAACTGCAATTTTCTTGCCTATTTTAGGATTTTTGTCTATATTGATTTGATGTAGAAAATCAAGGGCGTTATAAATCCCTTTCTTGCCTATTCCATCAATATCAAGGAGAGTCTCGTCCCAAGCACCAATAGCAATGAAGATAGCATCAAACCGGCTTTCAAGCGAATCCCAGCTGATATCTGTACCTACCCTTACTCCCATATTAAATTTTATCCCGATATCGTACAATCTGCTGATCTCACCATCAAGTATCGCATGAGGAAGCCTGTAGGGAGGAATACCATAGCGCATGATTCCGCCAGGGCTCTGATGGACATCAAATATGGTAGTAGCATATCCCATTCGCCGCAACTGATAGGCCGCACTCATTCCTCCAGGTCCGGCACCCACAATAGCAACACTTTTATCCTTTTCCGATGGGATATCTGGTATTGTAAGTCCATGGGAAAGTGCATAGTCACCGATAGAGCATTCTACGGCATGGATCGATACAGCCTCATCATGATCTTTTCTGTTACACTGCTCCTCACAGGTATGAAAACATACCCTTCCCATGATAGCAGGGAATGGGTTTTCTGTCATAATTAATCTCCACGCCTCTTCAAATTGACCCTGACCGGCCAGATACATATATCCAGTAATATCTTCACCGGCAGGACATTGTTGGTTACACGGAGAAATACGATCAACAAAGTGTGGCTCAGCAAATTTCCAGGTTCCTGTCTTATTGACTAGCCCGGAGGTGCTAGATATTGCACATAATGGGATATTAACCTGCTTTTCGGTGTATTTCATATTCTCCCCTCAGTAGATATAATAAATAAAGTCCTTTTTTCCTTTTTTGCAGTTAGTATATATCAATATATTACTCCACTCTTGTCCACAATCGATTTTTTACTTGGACAGCATTTGAACCCTGTAAGCACGTAAATACTCTATTTGAATCTCTAAAAACCCTTTAAAGGTCTTATTTAAGGCCTTTTGGGGGTTAACTGGTATTGAAAATGCCCGTAGTCGAATGTCACCGGTTTTTAACAGCATGTGCAGGCACAGACAACCTGAATTTCCGCACGCGAACAGCATCGTGTAAAATCAAATACGTAGCTGTCCAAAAATGTTGGATGTAAATTATTTTGGACAGCAGTGATATTCCTCTAAACTAAAAACCTATTAGAATTCTGGTGAGGATATAGTCAATTCCATGCCGGTTTGTAAAGGTAAAAATCTTTCTCCAAAGGCAAGATACAGCTTTACCTGTGCCTTGAAGCCTGTGCAGTGGCCAGCTCTTATCCATGACACATTCATACCATGAAGTCCCTCGACTGTTCTATTGATTACGTCATCAGTGGCATCCACAAGATGCAGACCACCAATAATTGCCTCTACCTTGCTAAAGCCAGTTATGTCTTTAGCACGATTTACAATATTAATAATACCAGCATGGCTGCAGCCAGTTATGATAACGAGACCTTTGTCCTTAATGTTTGCTATAATAGAGATGTCATCCAGCATTAGATCATCTACAACCGTTCCATTTTCAATTGTTTTCAGGGCTATGGCTGCCTTTCCAAAATCCTCCTGCCGCGGTACTTCTCCAGTGGTCATAATCCCTGGCATAATCATTTTTGGTTCTTTGCTTAGAGAAATATTTCCGCCAGATCTTTCAATTTCAGGCCTGGAATCACCCGGCATAATCCCCACAAGCCTGTGATACGACTCTGTGATAAAATGCAGACGAAAAACATCTGTATGGGCAATCACCGGCACATCTTTTTTTCCAATGTGCCTCAGCATGTTCGTGATTCCCCGTGTATGATCATAATGGCAGTGAGTTAATATGACTGCATCGATGATTGATGGTGATATTCCCATTATTTTCATATTATGTAAAAGGGCCTCTGAATTTTGACCTACATCAATAAGAATATTTTTTTTTGTTTTGCCGCTTACTCCTTCAAGCAAGAATGACACACCATGCTGGCCCAGGTATGGACTTTCATAGAGCACAGAGTCCTCTGCAAGAGCGGTAATTTTACAGCTGTCTAATTGGGTCATCTTTTCCTTATCTAAAATAGCGTAGAAAATGGTTTAAGAACCATAATTCATGGGTAATGATAAGCCAAGGAATGCTACCAGAACATGTTAATGGCAGCATTCCCCTATACATAGTGATCCTGAAGAGATTTTTTATTACTTAATAGTCACCAGTTCTATCCGCACATTTCTATAGCCCGTTTCTGCCGTAGAATCTTTTTCTACTTTCCAAAGCTCAAAGGTGCCTGAAGCACGGTCACATGTTTCATTGAATGAAATAGGACCACTAGCGCCATCCCATTTTATAGTCTCCATAGCATCCCTGATTGCTTTACCATCATATTTTCCAGCCTTTTCTATGGCCTTGGCAACCACCCAGACTGCATCGTAGACGGTATCACAGTATACCTCTGGTGGTTCACCAAACTTATCTGTATATGCCTTGGCGAACTTATCATATGCCTCTGTCAATCCCCCAGCAGATCTGGTACCAGCTAAAAATGCCTTTTCCATGAATTGAGCTGATTTAGGCTCTTTGAACAAACCCGATCCATAGTTGCCATCGCACCCCAACCATGCTACCTCATCCAGGCCCAAATCCAAGGCCTGCTTAAAAACTATTATTCCGTCGTCTGCATAGGTGGAAGCAAAAACGACATCTGGCTTGCTATCCTTGATTTGCTGCAACTGAGTTAAATAGTCCTTTTTCTTTTGATCATAGCGCACAGAAGCCACATGCTTACCCTTCCATCCTGAATCTTTCAAAATTTCAACAAGAGCTATCTCAAGACCTTGACCATATGTGTTGTCAAGCACGATGGTGGCCAGCCTAGAAAAACCTTTATCCATGACGACATCAGCCAATACCTTGGCTTGAAGGTCATCACGAAGGCAGGTGCGGAAGAACCACTTTGTCCAAGGTTGCTCAGAAAGTTTGGCTGCAGTAGCCGACGGTGATATCAAAGCCACATTTTTCCTCGATGCATAGGGCCCTGCAGAGAAAGAACTACCACTAATCATTGCTCCAACAATTACCTTTACACCGTTTATGTCTATAAGCTTCTTTATTCTTTCCACACCTTTAGCCGGTTCACAGTTATCGTTTTCCAGAAGGAACTCCACTTTTTTTCCTAAAAGACCTCCCTGTTCATTAATCTCCTCAATTGCCAATCGTGCAGCGTTAACCATTCTATTTCCCATAGGTCCAAGGTCTCCTGTGGTAGTCAAGAGAGAACCTATCTTAATTGTGTCAGCATTTGCAGGCGCCCAAGCTAAGAGCGGCACAATTAAAAATAACGCTGTTATTAATAATAGTTTCTTTGTCATGGATACCCCCCTTTTTTTAATGTTAATGTTATACATTACCAACGAATTAGCCTAGAAGGAAAAATGAAAAAATAAAACCTCTAAAAATCACCCCCTTTCTAAAGAATTTTACTGGCTGTGAAGAGTAGTTTTAATACTAAATGCTGTAAGTACCCCTTATTTTTTATAGGCCTAAATATTGCTGCTTTGATCGATCTTGAGAAAACAGAAGCTCTGAGTCTCCCTCCATAGCGCAAATTCCCTCAACCAGGACATAGCCTCTTTTAGATATACTCAATGCCTTCTTAACATTTTGCTCTACTATTAGTATTGCCATGCCTGCTTCTCTTATTTTTGTAAGCTTGGATAATATGACTGAACTTGGTTTTGGCGATAAAGAGGCCAGTGGTTCATCAAGCAATAATACTTGCGGTTGCGACATCATAGCCCTCGCTATTGCAAGCATCTGTCTTTCTCCGCCGCTCAGGTTTCCTGCAAGCGACCTCTTTCTTTTCTCTAACTCCGGAAACATTTCATATACATCTTTCATTCCGGTCTTAATTGAGTTTTTACCTTTCCTGTGGTATGCACCCATATCTAAATTTTCTGGTATTGTTAGATTGGGAAACACATTATTCATCTGAGGGACATACCCTATACCCTGATTTATTAATCTATACGAGGCCATGCCTGTGACATCCTGCTCCTGATAAAAGATCTTTCCTTGAAATAGTCTTGAAAATCCTAAAATGGACTTTAGCAAAGTGGATTTTCCGCTTCCGTTAGGCCCTACGATAGCCACTATTTCACCTGTATCTACGGCAATGGATACATCACGGACAATGGCGACGTCTCCATATCCAGCTATTATGTTTTTCATAGAGAGGATAGATGGCATTTATTCATCCCCTAAGTACACCTGAAAAAAGGCAGGGTTTTTTGCAACCTCATATGGTTTACCTTCTAATACAATTTTACCCTTATCCATAACATAGACCCAGTGGGAAAAGTCAAATAATAGCTCAAGCCTATGCTCGATGATAAAAAAACTTAATCCCTTTTGGCACAAATCCTCAATTTTCTCAAACATGCTCCTGCCCAAGTTAGGATTCACACCAGCCGCTGGTTCATCCAGAAATAATAATGTTGGAGATGCCATCAATCCCTTCCCCAACTCCAGGAGCTTCCTCTGCCCGCCAGATAGTTCCCCTGCTGGTGATAATGCTAAATGATCTAACTTTAGAAGCTCAAGAAATTCCATAGCCTTTTCAGCCAGTTCAATCTCTTTTCTCTGCCAGCGTTTCCTGAGAAAAAGGCTAAACAAGAATTTGTCACCTTGGTGCCCTCTTCCAGCTACAAGCATGTTATCTAATACACTCAGTGCTTGAAAAAGGCGAGGAACCTGAAATGTGTTTACCAAACCCAAACCATATATTTGATGAGGAGCCAGGTTGGTTATACATTCATCATGTAGGTAAATGTTTCCCCCATCTGGGTGGTGAATACCAAGAATAGTGTTGAATAACGTGCTTTTCCCGCTACCATTTGGGCCAACAAGGCCCCAGATCTTGCCAGGAGTAATACTAAGACTTATTCCATTGACAGCGTAGACTCCACCAAAATGTTTGTTAACGTCTTCTATTTTTAGCAAAATCTCTTCCATTACAAATGCTCTCTAGTGCTTTTGTCTTAACCTGGCTTTCTGGTAATAGCCCTTGAGGTCTGTAAAGCAAAACCAGAATAATTAATACACCATAAATCATATACTGTAAGTTGCTTGGATCAATAGGCAGTGTCAAATAATCCTTGGCAATGTTTGCCCCCCTATCAAATAATTGGACGAGGCCTGCTCCTAATAATGCGCCCCAGTTATTGGCCGGCCCGCCTAAAAGGACCATTATCCATACGGTAAAGGTAAGCATAGGAGCGAACATATACGGATCAATAAACTGGAGATATTGAGCATAGAGGCCTCCTCCCAATCCTGCTATAGCAGAGCCTAATGCAAATACTTGCGCCCTGTATTTGGCTATATTTTTTCCTAATGCTTCAGCAGCAATCTCGTCTTCTCTGATAGCACGCATTACTCTACCATAAGGAGAGTTAGATAACAATTGAAGCAAAAGAAAAGAAATAAATAAACAAACATAAACCAAGGCTATATTTATTACCATATCAAGGCGCGAAGAAGAGCCAGGAATGGAAATAGCCGGATACACAGGCGTCCCCCATACCCCACCTGCAATCCAATCCTCTGATTTAACGATTATTTTTAAAATTTCTCCAAAGGCTAGGACAACAATAGCTAAATAGTCTTCTCTCAATTTAAGAGTAGGTAAAGATACCAGAAACCCAATAATGGCAGAGGCTATAGCCCCGACAATAAGGCAGATGTAAAAGGGAACACCAATATTAGACAGAAGGGTATAGGTGTACGCACCAATAAGCACAAAGGCAACTTTACCAAAGTTGGCCAACCCAGCAAATCCAAACTCTATATTGAGGCTTAAGGAGAATATACTAAAGATGCCAATAAGGGCGATAAAATCAAGAATATATACTAATGGATCCAATTAACTCCTCCTGAATAACATGGCAAGCCCCTCTGGTCTTATGATCAAGGTTAGTATCAGGATTATAAATGCAATAGCTATACGATAGGAGGTAGAAAGCCCTAAGCCCATAAGTGCCACTACACCTAAATTTTCAGCTAACCCAATAATAAAGGCCGCTACAAGAGAACCATAAAAGTTCCCGATGCCTCCTAAAATGGCAACAGCAAATATAGGTAGTATAATGTCCCAGCCTGTCATGGGCCAGATTTGAGTATTTGCTGCACGGAATATTCCAGCAATAGCAGCAAGGCCAGCACCGATAAACCAGGTTACTAAAATGACCCTATCAATATTGATACCAGAGGCCAGGGCCAAGTCCGGGTTGCTGTTGGTTGCTCTAATAGCTTTGCCTATTTTGGTGTGCACAAGGATAAGATGCATGATAACAGAAAGAGTGATGGCAACGAATATGAGCCATAGCCATAGACCGGTAATCCTTATTACCCCGAAATCAAAGCTTGGCCAAGAAGTCTTAAAATACAGTGGCCCCCAACCCCAAATAGATCCAATAGAATACCGTAAGAACAGACCCAAGGCTATTGATGCAACCATGAGATGAATGATAGTTGCCCCTTTTTTACTTAATGTTTGGAAAATGCCTCGATAACATAAAAGGCCGACTAGGCCGGTGGCAAGGAAGGCTACGACTAAAGATAGCGCCAAACCCAAACCTAAGGGTTCAGCGACCATATATCCAAAAAATGCACCTAAGGAAATAAATTCCGCATGCGCAAAGTTAGGAAATTTTGATAGACCATATGTCAAGGTTAGGCCAACTGCGCCAATGAGATACAGACTGCCAGTCACACCAGAATTTACAAATACTTGTGCCCAATTAACCAAAACCAACCTCTATAAAGGAAAATACTATTTGACCAGGGGAAAATTATGTATGTAGAAATCTTTAAACTGAGATCTTTGCATTACCCCTATTGATCTAAAGACGATGGGCTTTTTTGCAGTTCCCTCCGGGCCGGAGGCCGAAGTTCTACGAGCCGGAGGCCACCAGTCACTTCAAAAAAGTCCATCGTTTTTTTGGGGATGGTGAAAATCGCCAGGTTTTTCAAAGGTCTCAAACTATCAACCATAACCTCTTCTGTGTTATACGTAAATTTAGAATTGTTCGTTTTATAGAACTATCATTTCTGCCATTTTTTCGCGAGGATATGCTCTATCCTCTTCCCCAGTGCAGAGCCTGGTTGGGTAAAGCGAACTAGGATTTTATAATTTGACTGCCTCACTTACGGTTTCAAATGCCTCTTTGGCAGCGGCAGCATTATCTTCTGTATGGGCTGGTACATCAGTGTTGATCCCCTCGATCAGGCTTTCCATTGAAACAACCCTAAGTACCTTGGCAACAGCACCTAATATGGAAGTATTGACAATAGGGGATTGAGGTGAACCAAGATGATGCTTTACGGCAATTTTGCCAGCTGGAACAGTGGCCACACGAAAACCTTTGAATGTATCGGAGAACTCGTCTGGGTTTTTATTGCTATTGATGATGACAATGCCCTCCTTCTTGAGGCCGTCTGCAAGTGGGACTTGATCAACAAGCAAAGGATCAAGAATTACGATATGATCTGGCTCGTATATCTCTGTGCGTATTCGAATGGGTTTATCATCTACGCGTAGGAACGCGGTAACCGGAGCACCTCTTCTTTCAACACCAAAGGCAGGGAAAGACTGGGAATACTTTCCATCCAGAAATATCGATGTAGCTAAAATCTTGGATGCAACCACTGCTCCTTGACCTCCCCGTCCATGAAAACGAATTTCTATCATTGAAAAACTCCTATTCTTATTTCAACATGGTGCCCTTATTTACGTTCAGCTTAATCGAAATGTCAAGAAAAAGATGCATTTCCCGGGTTTTGGATTATACGATAAAATTTTGCTTATAACCTTTAGTTGATGGATTTTTTGAATTCTCCAGAACAATCTCCTTGAATATCAAAAAATCCAGCATCATGTGGAAAAAGGAAATACGTAACGGTAGGAAAAGTCAGTAATATATTGATATTAATGAGAAAAGTATGGCCTTTAAAGATACTGCTTCACTAATCCATATTCTCTAGCCGATTTTTCATTATATGGAGACCTTCTTGTCGGACAGGTTTCTCTGGGGCATAATTGACAGCTGTAAAATGGGATTTCCGTGGGGAAGTATATTCCAGAAAGCGATTTATTCGGAATCATGACAAAACTCTCATTTAGTTTCACGCCGATGGAGGCTTCTACATCCCCAAGGATTGAGAATAGCGGACTTTGCTCTTCAATAGGCCAATCCTTTAGAGACCCCGGGCTCATGTAGGACATTCCATCAAGTGCATATCTGGATCGCAACTGATCTTTTAGATATTTTCGCGTGGCGGTCAAGGCTACATTTTCTATTATATCAAGGTAATATTTTGTCAATAAATCACTACCCGCTTTTGCTTTTTCTTCTATTTTCTTACCAATGGTAACAACATACGGGAAAATACGTTCCACGTTATTAAGATTTTTACGCAGAACACGGCTCCTTAAACTGGTTCCATCTATCGTTATAGCTTCTTCACATTTTGACTGGATATAGCAAACCTTATAAACTGCCTTTGCCGATATAAGCCGTCTGGCTTCGTCAATAAGAGTTTGAACATGACTCCAATCCCCTTTTTTCTCCATATGGAGCCTTCTCTTGATTTCCCTCAGATCAAGGTTCACAGGTATGTATTCCAGTATTTCCATAAGATTATCAACACCTATCATTACAATTTTATTGTTAATGGCAGACTGTAAGATACAAATATTTACTTTGAGTGTCAAATGTATAAACCCGGCAGGGTAAGACAATGATGAGACCTTTGCATAACCCCTGTTGATCTAAAGACGATGGGCTTTTTTTCAGTTCCCTCCGGGGCGTTGGCCCTCCGGGCCGGAGGCCGGGGCTCTCGGGTTGGTCTTTTCAGCAACGTATCCATGGGGGAGTTTTGCCTCCTCCGCATTGCCCCGATAAATCGGGGCCTGCGGGTTCCCCCATGGATACATTACGAAAAGACAGCACCCTTCCACCAGTCACTTCAAAAAAGTCCATCGTCTTTTTGAGGATGGTGAAAATCGCCAGGTTTTTCAAAGGTCTCTGGTTATCCAAAGAGAGACTTTTGCTGAGAGTTCGGGATCGACCCCATAGCATCGAGTCTTCTCTTTAGGAGGGCCGGTGCCAGCTTACTTCATATAAGTGCTATTGCTTTCTCCTGTTTCCTCGTGTCGCGGAATGTCAGACGAGCTCAGGTGGAAGGGTTATGATTGGCTCTATGCGGATGGGTAGTATCCAGCCCAGTATTCTGCATAGTTTTTGAAATAGAAGGTGGACTTAGGGTTATACCTTTATCCAAATACCCTTTTGGGGCATAAGATCCGCAAAGAGCTTTTCATTATTTAGTCTTCCCAACGTATTACGGTCAATGAATTTTCTCAACCACATCATTATGAGAGCTTTGCATAACCCCTCTTGATCTAAAGACGATGGGCTTTTTTTCAGTTCCCTCCAGGCCGACGGCCACCAGTCGCTTTAGAAAGGTCTAACCTCTCTAGTCGAAGCAAGAAAAATGGTCAGGTTTTGCAAAACTCTAATATCATCCATATATTTTGTTGTGGCATCCTTATTGCTCTTCATGGCCTGATCCCACTCGCAAACACCTGAGTTCCTAACATGAACCTTACATACTGCACATTTTCAAGGCCGACATTTCTCATCGTTGAAGTAAGCTCATCAGGGGTCATGAAGGACTGGGTGGAGGTGGGTAAATATTCATAGGCGACTCTATCTCTTGCGATCAGTTGACCAAGCAGAGGGATTACAAACCGTAAGTAGAAAACAATAAAAGGTCTTATTGCATTAGGTGGAGGAGGGGATGTATCCAGACAGACAATGCGGCCACCTGGCTTGGTTACACGCATCTGCTCTTTGAAGGCCTGCTCGGCATTGGTTACATTTCGAATCAAGTAACCAGAAGCGACTGCATCAAAGACAGCCTGCGGGAAGGGTAATTGCAAGGCATCAGCATTGCACCAACAAATCTTATTGGTATCGGTTTTCCGCCTACCCACAACCATCATTTGAATGGTATAATCAGCAGCGATGATATGCAGGTTTGCATTGAGGCGTAATGCCTCCATTGCTATCCCTCCTGTTCCAGCCCCGATATCAAGGAGTTTGCCTCCGGGTGGCAATGCCGCACTTTCAACTACATGTCGTCGCCAGGCCCGGTCCCTTCCTAAGCTGATCAACCGATTGAGAAGATCGTAGCGGCCGGAGATGCCTCCAAACATTATTTGGAGGGCCCGGGGCTGATTTTTTATTTCCTGAGCATCCACCTGTTTATTGCTCCAAAACATAGAGGTAACGGTTGCGGTATAAGTCAAAGGCACGACCAATAGGGTAGATCAATAGGGGCTATGCAAAGGTCTCGTCTTAACCACTATGAAGTAACCTACGTCATAATTGATCTGAGATTGCTCCGCAAAAACCAATAGGGCAATTGCAGTGCCGACTGAAACCCGCAAAGCAGGCTAGCGGTGAAGGAAGCGGGATAATCAGTAGTGTGAAGATGTTGCCAAGGATTTGCATTTGACTTAGACCCAGACCAATTGGAATGGGCGTTATCATATCCCTAACAGTGGCGATGATACCTTTAACCCAGATTATGCAGTAGCCACCTACTGCGGCCTGAAAAACCTTGCTGCAACGCTCTTTTCACGATTTTGCTTCTCAACATATTTACAAATATGCCTTCGGCGCAAAATCGCTCCAACTTCTCGTTTCGCTGAGGTTTTTCAACCCTCGTGACGATGCCTACTGCATAATCTGGGTTTAAAACTACCTATACTTGAGTGGATTAACGGGCCCTTTGTAATCTAGAAAAATTCATAGTTCGTTTCCTGTAATTAATAATCTACTGAAGGAAAAAGTTTTTTATCTGTATGAGGCAAAAAGAGGGCGGCAACATATTCATCCATAAAAGGGAGGTAGGTAGATAGTTCGATATTTGTCATCATGCTAGCTATCTTGATTGTCCGCTCCAAGGCGTGAGTTGACAGGAGAGCCATTCGGGCCCCCATAAGCGAGCTATTGCCAACAAATTTAATTTTTTTTGGGTCAATATCTGGTAGAAGCCCTATTGCAATCGCCTTGGGGATATTTAGATAGCTTCCAAATCCGCCAGCGACAAAGAAGGTGTCTATTTCATCAAAGCTCAGGCTAACATAGTCTGAAAGTGATTTAATAGCAGCAAACACGGCACCTTTTGATCGAATAAGATTGCTTATATCAGATTCCTTAATGATCAGATCTTTTCCTGTTTCTGTTTCTTTTGAAGAGGCTACTATGAATGCCGGCTCATCATCTCTCTCGACTATCCTTTCGTTATGGGAGGAGTGATTGAATTTTCCTCCCTGCCCAATTACTTTATTTTTGACCAGCTCGTAGATGCTGTCAATCAGGCC
>JAWOBA010000259.1:0-17308 GCA_046498285.1 Desulfatiglandales bacterium
AAAGAAAGCAAATATATAATATCTAGACTCAAGGAACAAAAATAGCAAACAGAATATCGAAATCTGGCTACAAAGATTATTCCAAAAAAAGAGGCTAATCTTCTAGCCCCTCATGGATTGATCTTTGCTGATAGGCACGACGGGATTTGAACCCGTGACCTCTACCGTGTCAAGGTAGCGCTCTCCCCCTGAGCTACGCGCCTTCAAAAAAATATGTATCAATCTTAGTGTTGCTCTGTCAAGCAAAATCCGTCTTCTCATCCTGGGTTAGAATAAGCAATCCGATCCTAATATATTGAAGTCCCGAGGCTATGGTTAATCCAGCTGTAAACCAGAAGGCATATATTTTAATAGGTTCTATGCTTATATAGCCACTTGATAATATCATCAAAATAGTACCTATTTGTAAGCATGTTGTTGATTTACTCAAAAGGGAAGGGTGAACTTTTACTGGACGCCGGTTTATGTAAAGTACTAAAACTCCAAGCAAAATAATAACATCCCGGCTTATAATCAAAATAGCCAACCAGGGAGGGATCATCTTTAATACAGCCAAGGTTATATAGGCGCTTATGAGAAGGATTTTATCAGCCAAGGGATCAAGATGGGCCCCCAAATCACTTTTTTGATGAAAAATCCTTGCAATGAATCCATCCAAGGCATCACTGATACTGGCAATAAGAAAAATGATGAGGGACCCCATAGCTCTATCGTTGATTATATATATTATAAAAATCGGAACAAGAAGAACCCTTAAAACAGTCAATAAGTTTGGAATAGTCATCTGATAACCAATGTAAATCCCTGGTCACTTACGTCATTAATCTCAAATGAAAAAGGCTTTTTTGGATGATTCAGTAGTTTTTCAGCCAGCCCTTTTGAATCTTCCTTTACCTTCACCGATACCTTTACTGAGTCTCTCTTTAACCTCCTTTCTAATACTGATTGTATTTCGGGAACATTATTTCTTAAAAATTCTTTAAAATGTAAAAACTCTCCATAGCCCCTGATACCCTTTATTGTTACAAAAATTTGATTAACATCTGTTTGAGTAGGTTTAGCTGCCTCAATTATTCGGGGTATCATATCATTAGCCCAATTATTAATAGTTAACTCCATTGCATTCTGCTCATGCGCTATGTCACTGTTTAGCATACCTTCTCTGTAAGACGCAGCAATTACCGTTCCATCCGCAACTTTTAACGCCTTGAAAAATATAGACGGCTTTGATGTCTCATATAAATTTGCTTGACCTGTTATTACTATCTGGGCAGACAGGAGTTTACCCCATTTGACTGCTGCTTCATTGGTCAAGGTTAAATGGTACATACTTTCATCATGGCTTTCCTCAGGTGGAAAAAAAGATCTGTTGATAACCCTGAATCCTTTATCTTCAAAGACCTTGCTCAGGTATAGCTCCGTCTGAGTGAGTGATGTTTGATTAGTAGGATCACCCCACCAATAGATTGCTGAAAGGTCTTCCTTCTTCTCTGAAACCAGGAAAAGAACACTAATCTGAACTGCATCAACTTCCCTAATTTTCATATTTTGGAGTTTTTTCTCCAGCATAGCTTTATCTACCCGAACCTTCATTAATATCTTAACGTATTTATCAGTGGTAAATTCAGAAATGATTTGATAATCCTGTATCTCTTCCTTTGTCTGTGATAGAATTTCCTCATCTAATTGTTGAAAATTATCTGCAATATCTTGCCTGCCCAGTGTTTGAAAAAGGTATTCCTCAACTGCCTTTAAAAATGCTTGAGATATAGCTTCATTTCGAGCAAGGGCGATATTTGCATTAACAATTTTTCCTGTTCCTGCTACTATTCTCTCATCAGCTATAACATCCGTTTTCTCCTGCGCTAAAGAATTCTTATCAAAAATGCTAATAGCCATAAACAGAAGAGATAAAAAAATACCGATGTATAAAAAAACTCCCACAGTATTAAAAAAATAAGGGTTCCTCGCCTTCTCCTCCATATTATTTTTGGAATTCTTAATCAAAATCATACCCTACCCTACAAGAGTTAACAGGTCTTAACCTGTCTGAATTGGTTATATTACGGCAGGCCGAAATACCCCGATAAATCAGGAAACTTATGAATAATTATCATATTGCCAAGAAAGTCTTTAAAAAAGTTTTAGATGCTCCCGGAGTCTTTTTATCATTAACAAGGCATCCACACCTGAAACACTACCCATAGGATCAAAAACATTTTGCCTAAAACCTTCTTTGGGATGGATAATACCTCTGGTAGTGCATACCATGATCGCATTAAAGTATGGAACATTATTCCTGACATCAGCAAATGGGGAAACATTGCCTATATACTTGGTTTCTAATGCGGGGTCCTTAGAAATGGTACTGATAACATCTGCAATCATCATCGCATAGTCTGCCCTGGTAATATATTTATTCGGGGCAAATGTTCCATCGGGAAAAGTGCTTAAGCCTTTTATTTTTAAACTAACTACTGTCTGAATATCGGTCCTGAGCGAATGATCTACTACATCAGTTGGAGCGGGAATGTGATATGCTGAAGATCTCTGTCCCGGTGATTGAAATGATGTATCAAACTTTTCTGGCCTGATCTTTTCATAGATTTTATCCAGCTTCATTTCCTGAATGAAAAGAGCAGCAGCATCAGCCCTTTTTACCTTTTCCAGAAGGACAATCTTTTTCCCAATTCTTGTTTCCGGCATAGCCCTTTTTATCTTTTGAATCAGTTTCAGTTCATGATCTGCCTTGTCTACAAAAGATGTGTTTATTTCCAGAACATTTTTGAATTGCTCTGCTGCATCGCTGAATTTATAGGCCTCTTTATAAGCCAAGCCCATATAGAAATATGGGTCAGGCCAATCTTTTTGGATATTTTTTAAAATTTGATTTGCCTTTGTAAAATTAGTCTCCACATCAACTAACCAGTCTCCGGCCTTTTGTTGAGTGTATAACCGCATAAGGCCTATATAGACCCGTGCCTCCTCATCCTTGTTTTTTGCTAATTTCTTTGCTTGCAATATATTGTCTAAAGCTGTTTTGAATGCTCCTTTATAAGCATAAATCAAACCTAACCCCTGATAAGCTAAAGCATATTGGTTATCAAGCTCTTTAGCCAGATTAAATTCCCGTTCGGCATCTGATAGTTTGCCATTCTCCATCAATTTCATACCGGTAAACACATGGTGTTCTGGGGTATTGAGAGTGCCTACCGGCACCGTAGAGTTAAGTGCGCAACCACTTGTTGCCATAATTAAAAAAATAAAGGTTAAAATAGTGAAATAGGTGTGCCTATACGTAACAAATTTCATAAGCCTTAACCTCCATATATTTCATTACCGCATAACCAAAGACCTAGCCTTTCCAAGTGGAGTATAAAAGGACAACGGTAAAAGATCATTCACTATTCCTTAAAAAATAGTCATTTTTTAAAATAGGATTTATTGCTTGAGACTCAATAAAATAATGAAAAAGTCAATTTTGGGAAGCTATAAATGTTATTACCTTATTGATTATATCTGTCTTATCATCCGGATTCGACCAAATGATGTCCGGTTCAGCCCTGAGCCATGTAAGTTGTCTTTTTGCATATCTCCTTGTATCGCGCTGAATGAGCCCAATGGTCTCATCCAAATCCCATCTATCTTGAAGGTGCGCTACAATATGTCTGTAACCAATGGCCTGCATCGCTTTTAACTTTGAATTATATCCCATTTGAAGAAGCACTTCAACCTCATTGATAAAACCTGCCTCTATCATAGATATGGTCCGTCTGTTGATCCTATTGTAAAGAATCTGCCTGTCAACATTAAGGCAAAGATTGAGTGAAGCAAATTTCTTGTCAGAAAAAGCATGTTCTCTGGTAATCTCGGAGAACTGGTATCCGGTTAAATGGATTACTTCTAACGCTCTAATGATCCTGACTTTATCCATCGGGTGTATCCTTTCCGCTGCATTTCTATCAAGCCTTGATAGTTTTTCATAAAGAAAGGGTGGGCCTTTTTTTTCACACTCATCCCATAAATTCTGCCTTAATTCTCTATTTGATGGCGGACATCGAAAAAGGCCCCCTAAAAGGGCCCTGACATAGAGGCCTGTTCCGCCAACCACAATAGTCGGTATTTTCATAGAATGAAGATTTTTGATTATCGGAAGAGTATGAACGAGAAATAACGCGGCATTAAATTCCTGGTCTGGATCAATGATATCTATAAGGTGATGAGGAATCCCTTTTCTCTCAGATATGGGAAGTTTCGCTGTACCTATATCCATTCCTCGGTAAACCTGCATAGAATCGGCATTTATTATTTCACCCCCCAAGATTGAAGCTAACTCAATGGCTAACGCACTCTTCCCTGAACAGGTTGGCCCTCGTATAATAATTAATTTAGGGAGATTATCTACCATCGATTGATACTTAATACTTCTTGATGCCTAGTCTATTATGTATACAGTTTCTTTTCCCCAGGTTCAACTTCCCTCTCCCACCTTACTCTGCTCAACGGAAAAAGCAGGCCTGTTCAAATATTTAATACCTAACATATTTTAAATACAGACCACCAGGTGGGGCCATAGCCCCAGCTTTTTGGCGATCTTTCGAGACCAATATTTCTAAAAAACGAGTAGTATCGATTTTACCCAGGCCTGCTTGAACAATTGTTCCCATGATATTTCTCACCATATGCCTCAAAAAGCCATTTGCCTCAAAAAAAAAGTTCAACAGATCGATCTTCTGCCTATTGAGACCCGCCTGAATCATATTTCTTACTGGATTAGCCTTCCCATCTCCAGCAGAACAAAAGGAAGTGAAATCATGGATTCCCTTAATAATCTCAAGGCATTCCTCCATAGCCTTTACATCAAGCGACCTAGATATATGCCAGGCATAATGCCTTAGAAATGGAGATTGGAGTCTCTGATTATGAATTCTGTACTCATACACCTTGCTTTTGGCATCATACCTGGCATGAAAATCAAGAGGGGCATATTCTGCCTCTTTAATGATAATAGTATTTGGAAGAAGAGAATTCAGACCCTTTAAAAAGGCAGAAGGGGTAAGGGTAGAAGAAATTTTAAAATTTGCTACTTGATGAAGCGCATGGACACCAGTATCCGTTCTTCCGGAGGCAATAAGAGAGACAGGTTCCCCTACCATTATCTCTATTTTTTCCTCAATAGTGCCCTGAATGGTAGGTCGATTCAGCTGACGTTGCCATCCAAAATAGCCAGTACCATCATAAGCAATAAGAAGCTTTATATTTTTTTCCTCCTTGCTTTTGGCCACAATCCATTGTCCACCATGAAAAACTATTCACATGCATCCATTTCATCACGAATTGTATTGTCTTGATAAATTTACCAATCCATGAATAATATTGGCGCTCTAGAGGCATTCTTATTAAATCAATAGCTCGTGAGATTGTAAACAAAAAAGGGAAGGTAAATAACCTTCCCCCTGTAACATCCTTATGAATATATACTGTTTATCTCTTCGAATACTGAAACCGGGCTCTGGCAGAACGCTGTCCGTACTTTTTGCGCTCCTTTATTCTAGAATCCCTCGTAATAAAGCCCGCCTTCTTTAACGGCTCCCTGAATTCAGGGCTTATTTTGAGAAGTGCTTGGCTTATGCCGTGCTTTATAGCCCCAACCTGACCGGAAATGCCTCCCCCTTTAACATTTACGTTGATATCATACCTTCCCAGAGTATTTGTCAACTCAAGAGGTTGGGCAACAATCATCTTGGCTATATCAGTGGTTAGATAATCATCTATTGGACTCTTATTAATAACGATATTACCTTCACCTAATTTCATCCAAACCCTTGCTATCGCAGACTTTCTCTTGCCCGTAGCGTAATACATTTCTTCTGCCATTTAAAGCTCCAATTTCTCAGGTTGTTGTGCTTGGTGAGGGTAATCTTGACCAGCATATATCTTTAGTTTCTTTAATTGCCTCCTGCCAAGACTGTTTTTTGGCAACATTCCCTTCACAGCAAATTCTATTAGATTCTCTGGTTTTTTTTCAAGCATTTCTTTAGCCGTAGTCTTTTTTAATCCACCAACATAGCCGCTGTGGTGATAATAGGTCTTTTTTTCTATCTTATCACCAGTTAAAATAACTTTGTCAGCATTAATTACCACCACATAATCACCAGCATCTAAATGAGGTGTAAATATGGGCTTATTTTTCCCTCTTAAAATAGTGGCTATTTCAGTGGCCATCCTTCCCAGAACCTTTTCTTTAGCATCTATCAGATACCACTTTCTTTCTATCTCATGCTCCTTGGCAACAAACGTTTTCATACCATTCCCATCTCATATAGTTAATAACTATAATTACAATAGTCGATTTTTTATATCTCGTAACTAACACAATCTAACCCTCAGTTAATTAAAGAAATTTTTGTACAATGTCAAGGCTTTTTACAGGCTTTTTACAAAATAATATTGACAGAAAAATAGAGACCTGTTAAGTGATCTTTTAAAGAAATATAAGCGCCCGTAGCTCAGCTGGATAGAGCGCCGGGCTTCGAACCCGTAGGTCGCAGGTTCGAATCCTGCCGGGCGCATTAAAAAATTCTAGAGGGCCGTTAGCTCAATTGGCAGAGCAACTGACTCTTAATCAGTAGGTTATAGGTTCGATTCCTATACGGCTCACCATTTTTTTACCTAATTATAAGGAGTTAGGCTTCACTGCCTAACTCCTTTTTATTCTTACACCCGTTTGGGAGCACTATGGGAGCACTCCTCCGCCACAGAGCCCTCCCGGTCTCGCATCTCAACATACTCTTTCAACTTCTTCAGAGCATCTCTGGCATCTTCTTCATCTATCGTATTGTATCTATCAAACATGGTACTAGTCTTGTGCCCCGTCAGATGCATAATAACACTTTTGGACACTCCTGCCTTCCTCATCATAGTATTAAATGTATGCCGTAGATCATGAAACCTGAAATCCTCTATCTTTGCCTTCTGACATGCTCTCTTGAGGCAGGCCTTGATGCTCTGTATAGGATTTCCTTTATACGTAAAGACATTATTGTGATTGAGGTGTCTAATCCTATCGAGTCTTTTCAAAATTTCAAGGACCACGTCATTGACATAGATCCTTCTTGGTTTCTTGGTTTTGGTATCCTTTGCTGCCAGTTGGATATACCCATCGTTCAGGTCCACTTTATCCCAGGTAAGATTGAATATCTCACCGGCACGCATTCCCGTGTAATAAGCAGTCAAGATGATGTCTTTGGCATGCTGAGGTAGTTCATCCAGTAATCTGTTCAGCTCATTTTGAGAGAGTATTCGTTTCCTCTCGTTATCCTCAGGCAGTCTTTCTACCTTCCAGCAGGGATTTTTGGAAACTAGGTCTTCTCTCATAGCAAGATTAAAGATCCTTTTCAAAATAGCTACCTCTCTGTTAACTGATGCTGGAGTAACCTTCTGTCTACTAGCATGCTTACCTCGGTACGAAATCTGTTGCAGTCGTTCTTCTCGATATTTCTCAACCATGCTTGGCTTTATTTCATCAGCAAGGATATCGCCAAAATAGTTCCTCCAATTTTCGCAATTCCTTTTGATGTCCCTATAACATATCCTCCCTTTGACAGCCGGCAGCTCCAGGTACCAGTCAACCAATTCTCTAAGGCTCAAGGCTTTTTCTTCTTCCCAGTCGAGGTGTTCCCTTCTCTTGTATTCTTCATATTTACTGCTATAAATCCTCTGCGCCAGTTTTTTTGAATAACTGGCCTTCTCAATCTTGTATTTGATTTTCCCAGTGGCCATGTCCTTTCTGTAAGGATATTTGACAAACCAGGGTCCGATCGGCCTTCCGTCTTTGTCCTTATATTTTTGATAAACACCCATGACTCCCAGGCACATCTACGTAACTCAGAAAGCAGCTTTCGATCATAGAGGAAATATCGGCGGAGGATTTTGGGTATGCTGAATACAAAATGTCGGTGCGGAACGGCCTTGAGGACTTCTTCGCAAAGCCACTCTCCAAATTCCACTACACGCTTCTGATGACAAGATGGGCAGAAATGCCTCCTCTTGCAAGAAAATGCTAACAAATATTCATGTCCACAATTTCCACACCTTACCCTTGCAAATCCATTATGAGGGTCACCACAATCAAGATAGCGGTAAATAGCATTCCGAATATATGGCCGGAAAAATCCGTATTACCTTTCAAAACGACCTGCCCGCCAAGGCCGTACTCAATATGTGCTGCACATTTGGATCTTGTTTCCCTGCCTCATGCAAGTATCCTTTTCGGCGCATGCAAGGCAAGGCAGGCAGGTCTTCATAAAGCTGCTCAAATGTCTCAAAATTATCTTCAACGCATCGATAATATGCTGAATTATAAGGATTGCGAGGTCGGTAGATAGGAGAGATGTTGGGCATAGACTTTCCTTTGCAAAAAAGTGTGAAAAGCTGCCCAACGATAAATTCTGTAAGTTTAACAGAAAGTCAATGAGTTTTTTTGAGAGTGTTATGTAAGAATTAATCCTTTGGAGGACATATTATATGAAAAATCTTCCTCAACAACAGCCAAAAATCAGGGCTGCACGGTAAAGGGCGTGTGCGGGAAGCCTGAGGAGACCGCCGACCTGCAGGACCTGCTCATCTATGTGTGCAAAGGGATCTCGGTCTACGGCGAGAAACTGAAGGAGATGGACACGGTGGACAGGAATGCGGCCCGCTTCATCTGCAAGGCCCTTTTTACTACCGTAACCAATGTGGCCTGGGACGATGATGTGCTCATCGACAGGATCAAGGAAGGGCTCATGGTTCGTGATGAGGTCAAGAAAAAGCTTGGAGGCGCTCTGTCAGGTGCGCCCCGGACTGTGCCGGCTGGACCTCAGCGGACAAGGAAGAGATCATGGCTAAGGCCATGTCGGATGAGGTTCGCATTACTGCCGCCCACAATGAGGATGTACGCTCCTTGAGGGAGCTGCTCATCACCGGCTGCAAGTGAATAGCAGCCTATGCCGATCATGCCGCAATCCTCGGTTATGTGAAGGATGATATCTACGGCTTCCTCATGGAGGCCTTGGACTCCACCACCAAGGAGCTTTCTGTGGATGAACAATAGAAGATTCGCGTGGCAATCAGTGGACCAACCCGAGAATGCCAAAGATAATGAGGTAGATGGCAACGATGTAACTCAATAGTCTCGGGACAAGGAGAATCAAGATTCCCGCGATGAGAGCAATCACCGGCTGTGGCGATATAATGATTTGCATGGCATTTGGCCTCCTTTCTCAGCTCTGTTTGAGCAAAGATTTCTCCAATTCATGGACTACGATCAGGGGTCTATGTGTTTTGCCAGACCTTGGGCAGGAATAACACATGAGGTTTTTCTCTTGCTGTTTGAGTCAGTAGAGGTGGGTCCGTGAACTCCCTCCAATTGGGTCCATCTTATCCGGTTGGCGGCAACACTGATTTTTTGGCGGCACGAAAGGAACTTTATGTTCATCTCCTCAACTCCAGCGCTCCCTGAACTGTCCTTTGAAGATCTTCCAGTGTAAAGGGCTTGAATATGACTGAGTCAACAGGCCCTCTTTCCACCTTCTTCAGAACAGTCTCCCTGTCAGAGCCCGTTAGCAGTATGACCGGCGTGATTGGGGATCTTTCCTTGATGTGGCCGGCCAGGCTTAAACCGTCCATGGCGGGCATCTCAAGGTCGGTTAAAACCAAATCGAAAGTGCTCTTGAGAAAGACAGCCACAGCTTCAATGCCGTTGATGGCAAGAGCCACCTCAAATCCCAGGAAATGAAGGATCTGAGAAACTGCATCCCGAATGGCCTTGTTATCATCAGCCAGCAGTATACGTTTGGGTATGACTTGACCGGTGTTTGCGGATACAGATTTTTTCGCCTCTTTCCTGGTCTCTTTCATGCCACGCCTCTTTTTTAACAATGATGCTGCCGAGCGAAAACGTTCAGCGTCCCTGCCTTATTTGAACTTTGAGGCCACATCATGATAGGCGGCCTTGACTTCAGCCCAGGTTTTTTCCACACCTCCTTTGACGGCTTCCCATGCCTCATCGCCAGAGGTCTTCAGCTCCTGCAGCTTCGTCTTTGCCTTGTTTTGTTTGTGTTCCAAGCTTTCGATGCTCTTATAGTAATCGATCTTCGCGTCGGACTTGGCGTTGTCCGCCTTGGCCTTGAGCAGAGCGATCTCCGCGTCCCATTCCTTCAACTGTGCATCGAGCTTTTCTTCGTATGCTTTTCTTTCGTCCTTCATAAGAACCTCCTTGTGTATAAAACGTTTTGCCTCCCATCAGCCCTTCGTCTTTCCCACGACCAGCAACACGATGCCGCCCACGAGGGAAATACCACCCACGATCGGCGGAAGCGGAATTGTTCTCGTCTTCTCAGCCGTCATCTGAATGGGCCCGAGATCGACGACCTTCTCTCTGGTCGTGTAGGTGATGCCCTGATACGCGAATGCGAAGATTCCGATCACGATAAGGATGATGCCTATCACCGTGTATTTTTTCATTTCACTCCTTCATGAACATAGTCAGGTTGGTTTAGTATGGGTGTTTGATGCAACCGCCGCAATGGGCTCAAATTCTTGCCGGCGCACGATGTGCCGCGCTACTTTCCCACGACCTTCTCTATCTCGTCGATCTTTTGCCGTATTTTGCCGGCCCCCTTTTCGTCTTTGCCTTCGGCCTGGTCCTTCGTGCTGGATTCCATGGTATTCCTCCTATGGGATCTCGGGTTGACTGATGGTGCGTTGACTCCGGTCTTTCCCGCCTTTGTTCTCTTCTTTCCCGCTACAGCGGGAAAGAAGGTTAGGAATGAATAGTTGTTTACAGAATTGACCAGTGAATGCGAACTCCCTGATGTCACTATTTAACGATCAGATCATTCTTCACGGATTTGACCCCTTTGACGCTCCGTGCGATTTCCACCGCTTTATCGACCGCCTTTTGAGAATTGACGAAGCCGCTCAGTTGAACAGTGCCCTTGTAGGTTTCGACACTGATCTGGAATGACTTGAGAAAATCATCAGCTGCAAGCAGAGATTTGACCTTGGTCGTAATGACCGAATCGTCAATGTATTCCCCTGCGCTTTCCTGTTTGGATGTCGATGCACAGGCCACAAAGGCGGCGATCACCATCAGAAGGACAAAATACCCGATAAACCTGTTGCTTTTTTTCATGTCAGTTACTCCTTTCTATAAATACCCTGCCTTGCCCGGCAAGGATCCAAATGGTTATGTTCGTCTTCGTCCTTGAATAACCTGGATCAGCACCACGACGATGGCGATGACCAGCAGGGCATGAATGATTCCACCCATCGTGTAGCCAGTCAGCAATCCCACTCCCCATAGAATTAAAAGAATCACAAATATGGTCCAAAGCATGTCCCCCTCCTTTCTGTTTACTGCGTTTGCCCCAGTCATCGCGATCATTATACTGCCGTCTGGGACCGCGCTTCCGTTCTCTTTTTTACCGCTCGCACGTTGTGGAACACCATTTCATAGGGCTCCTGGAGCAGGTTGTTCGCCCCCCGAAGTACCCTGAAACGCTCCGACTTCAGATGGCTATTCAGGTTCTTCCGGGTATCCCATTCTTCAAGAATACAGAGTTCATTTTCATCCTCCATACTCTGGTAAAAGTTGCAGCGCAGGCATCCATTCTCTGTCCTCATGGCGCCGATCAGTAATGCGATCGTCTGGGACAGCTCCTTGCGCTTTTCAGCCAAAACCTTCATTCGTATGATGACCAGGATCATGGAAATAGGTAACTGCAACTATCCTGCCAACAACAGGGGAAAGGCACGAAGCCGGAATTATCGCTTCATAACAAGGGATTAGATAAATGTGAGAAAAGCTTAGAGTGGGTTGAAATGATCTGGCGGCCCTCAATATTTGGTGGAGCCTCCATATATTGAGGGAGCATTTGAGGGGCGCCGGGCGGCTTAATCCGGCCCGCTGATCACCGGCCGGACGATCCCGAGTTTATGCATCCTCGCCCTCAAGGTGCTCGGGTGGAGACCCAGGATCACTGCGGCCCCGGCATCGGGGCGGCATTGGACAGGTGATGCGTCTATTTGTTTAGGAGTCTATTGACCCTAACCAGCAACCGCTTCGGAAGTACCGGTTTGGTCAGGTAGTCGTCGGCCCCTGCGTCAATGACCTCTACCTCGGATTCCACCTCATCTTTTGCCGTGAGCATGATCACAGGAATAAACCGCGTGGCCAACTGGGACTTCAGTGTTTTTACCAGGGTAAGCCCGTCCATCTCCGGCATCAGGAAGTCCGATAAAATGAGATCCGGCTTATCTTTGGCCACCATTTTAAGGGCCTCCAGCCCATTTTTCGCTGTGACAACGAGATAGCCTTCCGTCTCCAACTGATGGCTGAGCAGTTTACGAATGACCGCATTGTCATCGACAACAAGGATCCGCTTCGGGCTGGCACTCATTACTGCCGGCGCTGGTTCTGCAAAATAGGGTTCTTCCGGTGCACTTTCTTCCTCAATAGCAGTCTCAAGGAAGGGCGCCGTCACCGATCGCTTTGCCTCAGGGGGGGCCACACGAAACACTTCATCAATGGTCGTGAGCCCCTGCATGGCCTTTGTTATTCCGTCCATCGTTATGGTCCGGAACCCTTCAGCCTCTGCCGCCTCCTTCAACTCCACAGACGAGAGATGCGTAGAGATTTTTTGCCGGAGAGAAGGCGTTATCCTCAAGACCTCAAACAGGCCCAAGCGCCCTGAATATCCGGTAAACTGGCATGCCTCGCACCTGATTCCCCTCCAGAAGGCGCCCAATGAGTCATGACCCATATACGGGCGGATCGCTTCCATCTGCTCGGGGGGCAACGACTCGGACGCTTTGCATTTCTGGCATACTTTCCTGACGAGCCGTTGACCGATGACGGCAATCAGCGATGCAGAAACCAGAAAGGGATCGATTTTCAGGTCCATTAGCCTTATGACCGCAGAAGGGGCATCATTCGTATGGAGCGTTGAAAGGACCAGATGCCCAGTCTGTGCGGCCTGAAATGCGGTAATAGCGGTCTCGCTATCTCTTATTTCGCCCACCATGACGATATCCGGATCCTGTCTGAGGATGGATCTCAACCCCCCAGCAAAGGTGATCCCGACAGCCGGGTTGATTTGAACCTGATTGATCCCCTTCACATCATATTCAACCGGATCCTCAACGGTCACGATGTTGACTTCCGGGGATTTGAGACTGTTGAGACAGGCATAGAGCGTTGACGATTTTCCGCTCCCGGTAGGGCCGGTCACCAGGATTATCCCCTGGGGCCTGTGAATGGCCTCCAAAAGGTTTTTCAGATCCCTCTCTGAAAAACCGAGATCTTCGGGGTTCAAGGCCGCTGTAGCGGGATCCAGAATGCGGATCGTCACCTTTTCACCGTATGATGTGGGGAGTGTGGAGACCCTGAGGTCAAACGTCTTGCCCTCATATCTCACCTGGGCCTTCCCATCCTGGGGTTTCCGTTTGATGGTAATATCCAGGTTCGATACGATCTTGATCCTGGAAACGACCCCCGCATGAATATGCTTTTCCGCCCGCATGATTTCTTTGAGTATGCCGTCCACCCGATACCGAATCAAAATAGACGCCTTCTGCGGTTCAATATGGATATCGCTTGCTTTCTGTTTGATGGCGTCGGCAAGTATTGAATTCGTGAATCGGACAATGGGAGGCTTTTCCGTAAGGGAAAGAAGTTCTTGGGCCTCCGCCTCATCCGGATCTTTTTCCCGGATAATTTCTATGTCCCCGAATATGGTCAGGCCGGAATCCAGATTTCTTTTTAGATCCACTTTAGGGTAGTGTCTTTCAATGGCATCCAAAATGTCTTCTTGGGAGACAACCGCCACATCTATGGATAACCGGGTAAAAAAGCGAAGGTCGTCCAGGGCGTCCATATCCAGGGGGTCTGCCATGGCGACAAGGAGGCGTTTTCCTGTTTTTTTGATAGGGATGACTAGATGATTTTCGGCAAGCTGGTACGATACCAGCTCGATCACCTCTCTGGCTATTTTTTTGTTCTCAAGGCGGCCATACGGTATCTTCAACTGCCTGGCGAGGGTTTTGGCAATGACCACCTGATCAGCCACCCCCATATCCACGAGGATCTGGCCCAGGCGCCTTTTCTGAGATTTCTGAATCTCAAGGGCCCTGGCGAGGGTTTCATCGTCGATGAGCCCTGATTTTATCAGGATTTCCCCCATCCGCAGCCTTTGTTGGGGGGTAGATATGGGTGTGTCGGATGTATTCATAGATGATAGTCCATCAGCAGTGTTGAGGGGACAGAGTGCTGAGTCCCTAAAGAGGACTTCAGACGACGCTCTTCCCGATTCACCGTCCCATAAGCAAACCATACGTTACGGACTTGCGACATTTCCTTAAACATTTATTTCTCAGGACTCCCCATTCAGCCATGCACACACGCGATTCCTTCCCTCACGTTTTGCCTTGTAAAGGGCGTCATCGGCCCTTTTTATGATTTGATCCACATCATCCTTGCCGTCCCCCGCCCTGTAGGAGGCCGTGCCGAAACTGGCAGTGATCTGGATGTTCGCATCATCCGACCGGGAGACGACCATTTCCTCCACGCCGCGTCGCAGTCTTTCCGCGATCGATCGTGCCTGCTCTTCATTGGTGTTGGGGAGACAGGCGATAAACTCTTCTCCGCCGTAACGGCCCAGGAAATCATAGGGCCTGGCCGGTTTCATCAACCGGCGGCTGAATTCCTGAAGCACCCGGTCCCCCGCCTGGTGGCCGTACTCGTCATTGACTCTCTTGAAGTGGTCGATGTCCGCCATGATAATGGACAGAGGGGCATTCTCCCGTCCGGCCCGCTCAAGCTCCGCCTTCAACCTCTCCATAAAGGCCCTTCTGTTCAATATGCCCGTCAACGAATCCGTGCTGGCCAGTTGCAGGATGCGCTTTTCAAGATTAAGGATCCTTTCTCCTATAAGGACACGGCATTTCAATTCCTCATGACTGAAAGGCTTTATCAGAAGGTCGTCGGCCCCGGCCTCCAGGCCTTTCACAACATCCTCCTTTTTCTCCTTTGCCGTCAGAATAATAAAATAGATATAGCCGGATTTCCCCGTCGCCCGGATACGCCGGCAGAGCTCCAGGCCGTCCATTTCAGGCATCATCCAGTCTGAAATCACCAGGTTCGGCGCATCCGGATTCTGAAGAATTTCCCAGGCCTCGCTACCGTTGACGGCGAGTTTAACATCATGCCCCCATTCTGTCAAGAAGGATTCCAGCAGCCGCCTGGAAACCGGATCATCTTCAACGATCAGGATCTTCATTTCTCTTCCTCCGAAAGGACGCGATTCATTTCATTGACCAAAAGACCCAGTTCTTTTTCCAGTAGAGTCAATGCCTCCGGCATCGCTTCGAGGTCCCCCCGTTCGCCCAGTTTCTCCAGTTTCAGGGCCGCTTCATGCGATCGCCTGGCGCCGAAGTTCCCGACCGAGCCTTTCAGGCTGTGGGCTGCCCGCTCGACGGCGTGGGCATCACCTTTTTCGATGCCGTTTTTGATATCGTTAAGATACTCAGGGAGCGTGTCGATGAATAAGTTCCCTATTTCGCGAAACAGCTCTTTATTGCCGACAACCACCTCCATGGCCGCCGCAAGATCAAAAACTGCGGAAGAGGGCGTCTTTTCTCCTTCCTGAAGTTGCGATCGATTTTTATCGCCGTCGCCGGGGGAAGGATTCATCATCTTTTCAATGACGTCAAAGAGTGTCGCCGCCTTGATCGGCTTGGAGATGTATCCGTCCATCCCGGCCGCCAGACATTTTTCTCTATCGCCTTCCATGGCATGGGCCGTCATAGCCACAATGGGGATGTGGCCGGATGCTGGATACTTGATGCTGGATGGTTGGCTTTCAGGTGCTTTGTCTCCAGGTTTCGAGTTTCGAGTTTCAAGTTCCCTGATTTCCCGCGTAGCTTCAAACCCATCCATCTCCGGCATCTGCACATCCATAAGGATCAGGTCGATATCGCCTTTTTGAAATGCCTCCACGGCTTCCTTTCCATTTTGAGCCAGCACAACCTTATGTCCCCTGTTTTGCAGGAGACTCAATGCCAGCTTCTGGTTGATCAAGTTGTCCTCGGCCACCAGAATGTTGAACCTCCGATGGGCCTCCTGAACCGTATAGCGGGTAACGACATCTTCCGGTTCACGCACATCCGTCCGGCCCAGGGCGATTTTGATTGCATCGAGCAGCTCCGCTTTTTTCACCGGTTTCAACAGATAGCCCGAAATTCCGATCTCCCGGCAATAGGCCGCATCACCCTTCTGCCCCATGGAGGTCAGCATAATGATCTTAGCTTGCCGGCCGAAAGCTGAATTCTTGATTGTTTTCGCTACGCTGAAACCGTCCATCCCGGGCATCTCCAGATCCAGCAGGACCAGGCCATACGGTCTGCCGGCCTGAGATGCCTCTTCCATCAGCGCCAATGCCTCCGGGCCGTCGGCGGCTTCGGTCGGGGCCAGGCCCCACTGGGCGGTCATTTCTCTGAGAATCTGGCGATTGGTTGCATTATCGTCCACGATCAGGACCTTGGTCCCGGCAATATCCACCAGGGGCGACCGGGCGGACTCGGCCGGTTTGGAAATTCCTTTTTTGAAGCGGGCCGTGAAATGAAAGGTGCTGCCTTCCCCGACCCGGCTTTCCACCCCGATGTCCCCGCCCATCATATGGACCAGCTCTCTGCTGATGGAAAGTCCCAGTCCGGTGCCGCCGTATTTGCGTATGACGGATCCGTCCACCTGGGAAAAATTATCAAATATCATGCCGACCTTATCCTGCGGGATGCCGATGCCTGTATCTTTTACGCTGAATTTCAGCGCCACGGTTTGGGGATCATTTTCCAGCAGTTCGACCTTGATGCCGATTTCGCCCTTTTCCGTAAACTTGGTAGCATTCCCCGCCAGGTTGATCAGGACCTGTCGAAGCCTGCCGGGATCTCCGACCAGGGGCGTGGGTATTTCCGGCATGATATGACAGGTCAGCTCCAGGCCCTTTTCACGGGCCCGAATCGCCAGGATATCAACCGTATTTTCGAGGGTGTTGCCAAGATCGAAATCGATCTCCTCAAGCTCCAGCTTTTTAGCCTCGATCTTTGAAAAATCCAGGATGTCGTTGATCAGGCTGAGCAGTGAATCGGCCGACAGTCTGACCATCTCCAGGTACTCCCGCTGATCTTTCGTCAGATCGGTGTCCAGCGCCAGTTCGGTCATACCGATGATGCCGTTCATCGGGGTCCTGATTTCATGGCTCATGTTGGC
>JAWOBA010000142.1:0-4785 GCA_046498285.1 Desulfatiglandales bacterium
CTTTTTTGAAGTGACTGGTGGCTTCCGGCTCGGAGAGCCTCCCGCTCGGAGAGAAGGGTGCTGTCTTTTCGTAACGTATCAGTGGGGGAACCCGCAGCCCCGAGCTTGTCGAGGGGAATGCGGAGGGCTTCCGGCTCGGAGAGCCTCCCGCTCGGAGAGGGCAAAACTCCCCCGTGGATACGTTGCTGAAAAGACCAGCCCGAGAGCCTTGGAACTGAAAAAAAGTCCATGGTCTTTGTTGCGATCATGAAAATAGCCAGGTTTTTTAAAGGTATCATATTGACACTTTTGAAACGTGCCTTCATTCGCGCTCATAAATCTTTTTCGACCCTGCACGTCTTGCTTAGCTGCAAAGGCAAAACTCGCGCTGAAGCGCTCAGATCCCGCTTTCAGCGGGACAAGTCGCTTCACTTCGACGGCAGGGTACCCCGAAAAAGTATTTAAAAGTCGCGCTCCATGAAGCCTCGTTTCCTATTTCTATGGTTGCATGAAGTTGTCCATCGTCTTTAGATCAAGAGGGGATATGAGAAGATCTCACACAATATTATCCCTTCGCCGTTAGGCGATGAATGGTTATGTCCGGCGTTTAACCCGCCGGACATAAAAGCTTTACTTCGCTTTGCCCCGTTGAACCGGGTTTACCCCGTGAAACAGCCCGCAGGGCTCCCTGACGAAGACAGGGGTTTCACCGGGGTCCCTTTAGGGTGTTCAACTGGGGTGCTCTTCGCCCGCCCGCCTCGCCTGAGCAAGCGCAGGCTCACGATGGCGGGCAGGCCTTGCCCCGTGAAATTCTGCGCAGCAAAAACCCTTTAGGGTATTGCACCGGGGAGCTTTGAGCTCCCTGTAGCAGACAGGTTGCCTTCGTGGTTCAAAAAAAGGGAGAGCAAGAGCTAAGCGGAGAGTTGCCCGCCCACCCATAGCTCCCCTCCGCCGCAGACGGATTCTCTTTCTCCCTTTCTTCCGGAAAGGGAGAAAAGAAAGAACATCCAGTTAATCCTGTAAATCCTGTCTGCCCCGCCTCGCCCCGTTGAACCGGGTTTACCCCGTGAAACAGCCCGCAGGGCTCCCTGACGAAGACAGGGGTTTCACCGGGGTCCCTTCAGGGTGTTCAACTGGGGCCTGCCCCGTGCAATACGAAGTCCATTGCTCTGGGGTAGCTCCGGCAGATGGTACTGGGATGACTTCGTGGTTTACCCAGTTCAATCCCGAAGGGCTATTTAACCGGGGTTCAAAAAAAGGGAGAGCAAGAGCCAAACGGAGATTTGATCCCCATCTCAACATTTATTGATCCGGCCACTTCGTGGTGCGATAAACCGCATCCCAGAACATGCACTCGTATCGACTCGCGGTGATAAATACTGTCTTTAATTTTTCGTATGGAAAACCTTCTCCTGCTCTGTTAACCAGCATTTTAATCTTTTCCACCAGGGTGAGGTAAGAATCTGTTGTATACACCTCTGCCCAGTCCTTGTACAATTGATTTTGATTTGTGCTCAACTTGTCTCTGTGGTAGTCAGCGATTTCTGCATAGGACCAGAAACAGGGAAGCACTGCTGTTATCGCTTCAGGATAAGATTTTAAGGAGCTTGTCGAGAGGAGAAAACTGCTGTAGGAAATACTTGAAGGAATGGGGTCTATTTCAGAGGCATCCCGTATTGAATACCCAAGTCGGCTCAAAAAGTCCTTATATCCTTCAAATTCACTCGTTGCCTCTAGATGCAGTATCTCTGCAACCTCTTTCATTGCCTCCACCGGGGTAGCTTTGGAGGTAATAAGCCCAAAGTTCTTTATTGCTGCGATAAGATAATGGTAATCTTGAAGTATATAGAAGTTAAATTTTTCAAGGGGCAGCTCTCCCCTATATAATTCGACAACAAATGGGTGCTCGATTATTGTTTTCCAGACGGTATTAGAATCTTTCCTGAGCCTGTCAACAGTATTCATGATTTTCGTCCCTGAACCACCACAAAATCACCTCTTGTATATCCTTCAACTGGACTTTCTATCTCCTTATCGCTGTACCTGGGGTGCGTCGTCAGTGTTTGTATATATTTTAGATCTATAAAACCTGCCTCTTGCAATAGGCCGGTAATCTCTTCAGTAGAATTCCAGTGAGCCCCTCTCATAAATTTAACAGGATAGGGATGCTCGGGTGAGATTGAATAGTCATGTTGACCCCGCAGATATGCCAAATCGTACATCATGGCATAGGAACCTTCTCTGGTTAAAAAGGAAGCCACAACATGTCCCCCTGGCCTGAGGATGCGGTATACCTCATGAACTGCTTTTTGAGGATTCTTCACATAGCTTAAAACAGTGCTCAGCAATACCGTGTCAAACCGTTCGTTGGGAAAGGGTATATCTTCGGCAGATCCGATTTTGACTTCGATCCCCCTTTTTCTTGCCAGTTCAGCCATCTTTTTGGCAGGCTCAACACCGTATTTAATTCCCAGCTTGGAAGCAAACAGCCCACTTCCCACTCCAATGCTCACCGCGTTTTCCGGATTTCCTAGAAACTGTTGTTCTGCAAGCAGTTCTGACTCAAATATAATCCTATTTTTGTCAAACCATGCATCAAAATCCTCAGCAGCCTCTTCAAAGGCAGAGGGCTTAAGGGGATCGATGCTATGATAGAGAGGCCCGTTTCCCTTTCCAATATCATCGGGAGCATGTTGGATGGCTCTGGTAATATAATCTTTGGCAGCTTCGATGGCATTATGCACGCCCATCCCCTTGGACAAACAAGCAGTTATGGCCGCAGAGAATGTACAGCCAGTCCCATGTGTGTTTTTGGTATCAATTCTTTCTGCACTGAAATCATGGAATGTTTTCCCATCGAATAAAATATCAACAGCTTCATTTTTACTGTGGAGATGGCCCCCTTTAAGAAGCACAAATTCCGGCCCTTTAGCCTTGATGATTTTAGCAGCCTTCCTGGCATCCTCCAAATTTTCTATCTTCACGCCGCTGATTATCTCTGCCTCAAACAGGTTGGGAGTGGTAATCAAAGCAAGAGGCAAAAGGTTGGCTACCAGTGAATCCTCTGCGTCTTTCGTAATAAGGCGGTCACCGCTTTTCGCCACCATAACAGGATCCACAACTAACTGTTTTATACCGTATTTCTTAATTCGCTCCGCTATTATCTCTATTATTTTTGTATTGGAAACCATTCCTGTCTTTACACTGTTACTTTTGATATCTTCCATAACCGCATCGATCTGTTCGCCTACAATTTCAGGCGGCACATCATGAACAGCGCGCACACCGAGGGTGTTCTGTGCTGTGATAGATGTTAAAACCGACATGCCAAAAACATTAAAAGAATGAAATGTTTTTAAATCAGCCTGGATCCCTGCTCCTCCTCCCGAGTCGGAACCCGCAATGGTGAGAGCTTTTCCTTCATAATTCACTTTGTGCACTTTCTATCTTTATAGATTTAATTTGACGAACTCGTACAAAATCCTTTTACTTGCTCATGATGCCCATTTTGGAATTCATGAAATGCCTCGCTGATCGCCAAAAACTCGACCTAAATGCCTCAAACTGTCCTCATTCCTCTCGCTCAGGCGAGGCGGGCAGGCCTGCCCGCCATCGCGAGCCTGCGCTCGCTCAGGCGAGGCGGGCGGGTAATTTGGAATGTATAACGCTTAACATTTAATGAATCTGTTTCCAAAAGTGGGCAAAATCGCTTGTAAAAGACTTCCAACGAGTTCGGTTTATCCGTATGTTGCAATCGGATTATGAGCTATTGATATAATTCACTATTTTTAACTGTTTAGCCACGAAGGCACAAGGCCACAAAAAAGAGATACATATGAGATCTTTGAAAAACCCGGCGATTTTCAGAATTCCACGTTGTTTAAACCCGAAGGGCTATTTAACCGGGGTTCAAACAAAGTGAATAAGTCAACGAATTCAAGTAGGTCCCCAACTTTCGTATATCCTCATGGTATTTCACCGATGAGTATCCGAATCACGTTGTTCTTGGCGCCTTTGCGTCTTGGCGCGAGGATTCGGACCCCGATTTATCGGGATTGAAAAGACTATAATAAAGAACAATTTTATAGTTTTCGTGCCCTGGCGGCAAGGTATCTGAGTAGATACCATTATTTTTACTTTTTTACATGTGATTGAGTTCGTTTTTGATAGTATGCTGCTTGCGGCATAAATTAGAACTACGAAACTACCAATTTTCAACTGCTCAATAAATCGAATAGAAATAGTATAGTGAACTTTTAATAAATTTTAAAGATAAATCATACATGCATTTCTTTTTAAATCAGGATAGCTATATTGAGGCACAGACAAGAGAATCAGATGGAATTATTTTTGTCCTTACATCCGATTTTACCAGCACTTATGGCAATTCTTTTTTACCTGGGCGCTCACGGCTATAGGAGCAGGGTCAGTCTTTATAATTAAGTCTGTAAAAGTGATAGGAAATTGCTTTTATATGAACATTTTTCTCTCGCTGCTACGAGATAGATCCCTGCCTATTAGGAGGATAATTTTAGAAGCCGGTGTAACGGCAGGAGCTAAGGCAAGATTGAGGCATTGCGACGTCAGGTATCAAAAAACTTGATATTTTGTTGCCATTTTCATAGCCTTTGTGCAAGGCATGGTCAAATTACTATCAGATATGCTGAAACGATACGGGTCAGGTAAGGCTGAAAGAAGCTCAAAGCGGGAAGAAGCTGAAAGCTGAAAGCTGAAAGCGGGAAGAAGCTCCCCGGTGAAACCCCTGTCTTCGTCAGGGAGCCCTTTGGGCTGTTTCACGGGGCAGGC
>JAWOBA010000225.1:0-4512 GCA_046498285.1 Desulfatiglandales bacterium
CGCTTTTTCGAATTCTGAGTATACGAGATACGGCCTTGTGTGTCAAACCAAAATACACCTCATGATGTTGTGGAAATAAATATATGGCTGAAAAGGGATGCTGAGTAAGGATATACGCATTTTAGTCAACCCCGTAGAGTCCAGGACATGCACGGTAGATTATAGCCCCGTTTCCCATCCCCGCTCATCAACCCGGGCGCACGGATCTCCCGCATCCGGTTTTCCGACTGGCTTCACCTCAAGGTACACATTGGGTAGCTATTTTCATTGGCCTTGGCAACAGGACACCAAGTTCACCAAATACCTTCTCTGACCGAAACCAACGAATGCCTTGCAAATACAACCTTGTACCCCTCCACCGGAAAGAGCCTGACCAGATTATATACATTACGCTCCACTGCATGGTACGCGATCCGTGTGGTCCCATAGCAGAAGTAAGAGAACCAATCTGGCCGCTGTTTGAATCACCCGATCCCTGATAACCACTCTTCCACACCCACCAACTAGACCATTTTGAATGTGATTCCAGTGACCCCGGTCTCTCCTCTGCTGGCTTTAGCCAAGCGGTAAGCATACAGGAGGATATCCTCCTGATAGATCTTATCGTAGAGCAGGAAAGCCCGAAAATCCGGTTGCGCCTTAACCTTGGGGCTTTATCTGGAAAATCCGGATCTTTTCAGGTGTTTTCAGTCCCATGGCCAATCACCCTCTCCGCCTTCCTCCCGGGCCAGCGCCCAAAACGTTACTGCAGGTTGGGAGCCCGGCCCTGGGACGGGACTTTCACCCGCTGGTAACCTGCACCTTTGTGGCACACTGATATGTTGGTGCAGGGATCGCGGTCGGAAATCTCGCGCTCCGTTCCATATACTGAAATCTGGACAGAGGTCGATATTATTCTGTAACTATTCACCCACAGATTTACCCCATTAAATAGTAAATATAGACATCATCACTTTTAGAACATAGAATTATTAAGGGCTGAATTAAAAAATTTCATGTTTTTTATTTCACTGGGTGAACACAGATTCACCCTGTTGAATTTCCTGCAGGGACCCCTATTCAACAGGGTACACACAGATAAGTTTGAATATAAAGAAATAACAGATAGTATTCTTAGATGTGTTTATGAAGTTTATAATGAACTTGGCATTTGCATATAATAAGAGCTTTATTGCACAATCTGAGCATTTTTTTACTCCGAATAGAGAGGGTAGAGTTTTCTGAAATGACCGGCGGCCTCCGGCCCGGAGGGCCTACGCCCCGGAGGGAACTGAAAAAAGCCCATCGTCTTTAGATCAAGAGGGGTTATGCAAAGGTCTCACTTTATTGCTATAAATCATAAACCAGGCCATCTTCAAAAGCCTTTCAAATACTATTCGGAGTCTGGGATCGAATCTAAACAATATCTTGGCAGGTATGCGAATATGAAAATGCCATTTTCAGGTTGGATTTTCCATAGGAGATTCACAACAAAGTACCGAATCAATCCCCGAAGGACTTGAGCCTGTTTGAATCCCGCTGGAAGGGGGACAAAAGCCAGCTCTCAGCACTCGGAAGTGTTGGAGTAATAGAGTAAAGGAAGTTATCCGGGAAAGTCCCTAAAGTTTTTTAAAGGCATTAAAGGCAAATTCAATCGTTTTTTTGATGATTTCTTCATTATGTGCCAAAGAGATAAACATGGACTCAAAAGGTGATGGGGCCAAATAGACTCTCTGGGCAAGCATCTCTCTATAAAAGGAAGTATATTTGGATGTTTGGGTTTCCTTAGCTGATTTAAAATCAACAACTGCAGATTTAGTAAAAAAGATAGAACCCATCGATGCTACCCTATTGATAGTTATTTCCACTCCTGCCCTTTGAGCCGCTTCTTTGAGGCCAGAGAAGAAAAATTCGGATTTTTCCTCTAATTTAGCGTACGTTTCTTTATTCTTTAAAATGTTTAGTGTTGCTATGCCTGCAGCCATGGCCAATGGATTACCTGACAGTGTTCCTGCTTGATAGATATTGCCATCAGGGGCAACCTGAGACATAATATCCTTTCGACCTCCGTAGGCCCCTACTGGAAGACCACCACCGATTATTTTGCCTAAACACGTAAGATCCGGAATAACATTATACAATTTTTGGGCACCTCCAGGGTTAACCCTGAATCCGGTTATAACTTCATCGAATATAAGAAGGATTTCATTTTCTTTTGTGATCTTTCTGAGTCCTTCCAAAAAGCCCTCTTCTGGTAATATAACCCCCATATTCCCGGCAATAGGTTCTACAATAATAGCAGCGATTTGGGCACCAAATCTTTCAACTGCCTCCTCTACAGCCTTGAGATTATTAAATGGGAGCGAAATAGTTAGTCGGGCTAAGTCAGCCGGGACACCAGGACTGCCAGGTATGCCAAAGGTAGCTACCCCTGAACCAGCACTTACCAGACTGCTGTCATTATGTCCATGATAACAGCCATCAAATTTGATAATCATATCCCTATCTGTAAATCCCCGAGCCAGGCGAATAGCGCTCATAGTAGCCTCTGTACCAGAATTTACCATTCTCACCATTTCTACTGATGGTACAGTTTCAGCAATCATTGTTGCAAGGTTAAGCTCCAGTTCCGTAGGGGCACCATAACTGGTCCCGTTCTTCAATGCATCACTGATAGCTTGAATTACCTCCGGCTGCTTATGGCCTAATATCATTGGCCCCCAGGAACAAACATAATCAATGTATCTTTTTCCTTCCACATCCCAGAGATAACAGCCGTCTGATCTCCTGATAAAAGGAGGGTCAACGCCTACAGCACGACCAGCCCTGACTGGACTATTGACACCACCAGGAATAATTTCCTGTGCCTTTAAAAAAAGTTCTTTTGATTTATTTCCCATAATTCTATAGCTATGCAGGTTTCCTTTATTTGTAACAGTCAAATCCTCTGAACTTAATAAACTTCAAAAGTATTGCGGACTTGTCTTTTTGTATTCCTTAAGAGTGAAAAGCATAATATAATTTTTTATTCCGGTCTTGTCTGCCATTTTTTTGACAATGCTTTGACAATCTTTTTTCGTTTTACCATGGATCATGGTAAAGAGATTGTATCTCCATTTATCTTCAATCTTTCGCTGATAGCAATGGCTAACTTCTTGAAAGGCTGCCATTAAAGACCCTGTTTCATCCATTTTATCATCCGGCACATACCAGGCAACCATGACATTTGCCTTAAATCCAATTCGTTGATGATAAAGGGTTGCACCCAATCTTCTGAGCTTACCTTGTTTTTGTAATAATTTGATCCTGGCAAGTAAGTCTTCTTCATCTATTCCAATTTTCCCGGCTATAGTAGCAAATGGCCTCGTTGTTAAAGGAAAATCTTCCTGAAGGCAATGAACAATCTTTTTTTCAATATCATCCAGCATACAAATCCTATTAACTTCCACCTGCCTCACAAGATTTCGCAGGCAGATAATAAACCCAAGAAACTCAACAAACATTAATATGTCAAGTGAAAAAACAAATTAGACTTGAAAAGTTATATAAAGTCATATATGGTCTAAATGGAATAAAGCTAATTGCATCTTTATACGTCTGTATAAGCCGAGATTGACAGAATCGTCAAAAGCTAATTTATGCCGCAAGCGGCATCCTATGAGCAATGAACTCGATGAAGTGAAGGAAAATAAAAATAATCACTGATATCAATAAATAATAATACAAGCGCAACATGCAGATAAAACGACTTCGTTGGAAGTCTTTTACAAGCGATTTTGGCCACTTTTGGAAAATGATTCATGAAATGCTGAGCGTTAAAAATTCCAAATTGCCCGCCCGCCTCGCCTGAGCGGGTGCGATGGCGGGCAGGTTTGAGGCCTTTTGGCCGAGTTTTCGGCGATCAGCTAAGCATTTCGTGAATACCAGAATGGGCGTCATGAGCGAGTAAAATGACTTTTTATAAAACTATCAAGATTATATATACTATTTTTCTGCCGATATTGTGCCAGGCAATCTTATGGTATATTTAATATCAATCTTTCGATATTCACTTTTTTAGGAGCTTATTGAAGCCTTTACATTGTCTGCTTATCACTGGATACCGGATCCTATAACATGCTTTTTTGATTTTACTCAGCATCCAATATCCAGCATCAGTTCAAATCCGGCAGAGAAAAAGGTTTTTCCTAAATTCGATGATTTGCCTACCCAAGCCTGGAATGGGCCAGGAAGACAGAACCCTGCTCGTTATTTTACAAGAAGAAGTCAAGAATGAAACGCCTGATAAAGAATAAGTAAAGATTTTTATGAAAAGAGTTTGGAAGATAAAGTATGGCAACTACGTGCTTCGATTCGCAAATAGTATCATGAATTCTAATGAGTATAATCACTGCCATCGCTCACTCAGCACTCAGTCCCGAGAAAATAAATACATCAATACATTTATTGGATTGACGGCATAAAGGACACCGACCGTGGACATAAAGAGAGATTATTACGAGGATATCCAGCTTCTTGATAGTAAGGTGCTGT
>JAWOBA010000247.1:0-4053 GCA_046498285.1 Desulfatiglandales bacterium
CAGGCCACAAGAGCTGCGCGCTCCCTGTAACGGGAAAGCACGTTGGAAATAACCGCATCACGCTCGTCCCAGGCAAAATCCACATCAATATCCGGCGGGTCCCTGCGCCCCGGATTCAGGAAGCGTTCGAAATAGAGGTTGTGTTTTAAGGGACAGACATTGGTAATGCCCAGGCAGTAGGCCACAAGCGAGGCAGCGCCGGAACCGCGGCCGCAGGTGCGCGGGCTTTGCCGGACAATGTCGGCCACGATCAAAAAATACCCGGAAAAACCCATATCGGAAATAATCCCTAGTTCATGCTCGAGGCGCCCGGAACGGCTGTAAACTTAATCGAATTGTTCACCAGGTTGATCAAAACATTTTGCAGGAGCTGGGGGTCGGCGTAAACATGAAGGCTGCTGTCCGTTTCAACGATCAGCTGCTGTTGTTTTTCCTGGGCACGGGTTTCAAGAAAATCAAATACCTTATGAATGATCAGTGAAACATTTACCTTTTCGGGTTCGTTTTTGATCATTCCCCTTTGCGAGCGTGACCAGTCGAGCAGGTTTACCAACAGGTTATAAGTATTGTGACTGCTTTTGCGCAGGCTTTTGATAATCTCTTTTTTAAACGCTTCATCGAAGGTTTCATAGTTTTCATCCAGTTCGGTAAGCAAACCGAGCAAGGCATCGAAGGGGCTGCGCAGGTCGTGAGCGATAATGGAAAAGAATTTATCCTTGGTGTTGTTCAATTCTCTGAGTTGCTTATTGCTTTCGTTAACCTGTTGATTTAGTCTCTTGAGCTTCCGGCGATCTCTGTAATAAATAATGATCAGAAAAACAGCCAGTAAAAAGCTGATGGATATGAACACAACCATTAACCATTGCCGGTTGATCACCTTCTCCTTTAGAACATTTTCCTCAAATAGAAGTTGTCTTTCCAGTTCCTTTTTTTTCGGTGACGGTTTGAATTTCAATCTCTGCGATTTTCTCGGCAACATCGCTGTTCCATATGCTGTCTTTGATCTCCAACATTTTTCTAAGATTGCGCATGACCGAAATCACATCATTTTTGGCCGAATCAACTGCAAGCAGTGAAGAGTAAGCATTGAACTGATACTCCATGAAGCCCAGTTCTTCAGCCAGTGCCAGGCCCTTATTGAGGTAAAGAACAGCGGAATCGGGTTGCTGCAATTTTTCATAGGCAATTCCAATATTGATCAATATGGGAGAATACATGGCTTTGTTTTGCCTGGCTACATCGTAAATCAAAACACTTTTGTAGTTTTTTAAAGCCTTTTCAAATTCCTTATTTTCATAATAGACATTGCCCAGATTGACCCGGGTAGAAACAATCCCGCTTTCATCTCCGCTATTCATGCTTATCCTGAGAGAAGCGTTGTAGTATTTCGTTGCAGAATCTGTATTTTCGAAACATCTAAAATACAACTCACCGATGTTGTTCAGAATGATAGAACGAAAACTGGTTTCTTCGATCAGGCTGTCAAAGTTCAGGGCGTTTTCATAATAATCCAGTGAGCGTTCACATGATTCTATTTTCTGATATAATCGTCCAAGATTTATATTTAATCACTGTCATCCGACTAAATCACAAATATAGTCCTTCTTGAACGTAATTCGCAGATTATCAATGGCTATTTTTTCTGTTTTCAAAATAACCTCCCTAAAAGTTAAATTGAATATGCACTGCGGGCGGTGGTTTTGAAATCCTATACGTTCTCTTTTTACTTCTGAGCAATTCAAAAACATCCAGCATTTAGTCGGACAGTAGTGATAAAAAATATTTGTATTAAACAGGGTGGTTAAACGCTAAGGGTTCCCAACCGCAGACCTTGTAAGCAAAGTGAAAGGCCAAAGGGAGCCGGCTCACATCTAAGTTTATGAATTATTCGGGCTCGGCATGATCCGCTCAGAAAATTACAACAAACGCGACAAGCTGGATTCGTATTCGGTGCTGGTGAAGGACGATTTTTTGATCAAATGACCTCTCCAAGTGATCGGATCTAGCTGAAATGGTTACAGGTTTCAGTCTCTATACTTTAAGCGTTTCAAATTTCCTGGTTTAGAGAATTAATGGCATAAAGAGGAAAATTACAAAGCCAGTCTCGCTTACGATAATCCGACATAGATGTACGTATTGCGATTGAGGGATTAAATTTCTCATGATATACCTTTAGGCTTTTTGAGTGCAGGTTTTCTTCTGCTTTCACTTCTAAAGGTATTACCGAATCATTATACTGAAGGACAAAATCAACTTCAGCAGTACCCAGTTTAGCCGACCAGTAATTGATCTTATATTTATCCGTACTCACTAATTGCTGCAGAACAAATTGTTCAGTCAGGGCTCCCTTAAATTCGGTAAAGATTTCATTCCCCATTATTAGCGTTTTATCATCAAGGTCTGTCAAGGCAGCAAGTAGACCAACGTCCACAATAAAGAGTTTGAATGCACCAGGATCCTCATAAGCTTTTAATGGTATATTTGGTTTTGATACTCTGTGTATTTTATGAGCCAGTCCGCAATCAATTAACCAGGTCAAAGCCAATTCATACTCTCTTGCCCTGGCTCCATCTTTGATCAAACCATAAACAAACTTTTTGTTTTCCTTTGTCAGTTGAGCAGGCAATGAATTCCAGGCCATTCTGATGCGTGGTACCAAAGTTGCAGGAGTATGTTTTGAAAAATCCTGCTCATAAGCACTTAATATTTGTTTCTGTATACTTCTTACAGCTTTTAAATCACTATTTTCGGCATATATTGCAACCGCTTCAGGCATACCCCCTACATAATAATATTGCCTCAGGCGATTAATCAATCTGGATTTAAAAGCAGCTATTAATTCCCAATCACCTGATTGAAGTAAGTTAACAATACTGTCTTCTTCCATCGCGTTCAGGAATTCCGGAAAACTCAAGGGGTACATGTCCATAAAAGCAATTTTGCCAACAGGAAAGGAAGAACCGGAATGCATAGCAACACCCAAAAGTGAACCAGCAGCAATAATATGGTAGTCCGGTGCATCTTCCTGAAAATATTTTAAGGAAGTCAATGCTTCGGGAGATTCCTGTATTTCATCGAAAATCAACAAAGTGTTATCAGAATTTATACGCAGGCCTGATTCAATTTGCAGTCCTTGTATTATTCTATCAGGATTAAAATTCTCTTTAAACAATAATTTCAATCGTTTATTTTTTTCAAAATTCACATAAACATATTGCTTATAGTAATTCTTCCCAAGCTCTTTCATCAACCATGTTTTTCCAACCTGTCTTGCACCTCTGATCAACAAAGGCTTGCGATTGGTAGAATTTTTCCACTGAATTAAATCATTTAGCTTATCACGTTTCATCTTGTAATTTTGTGCAAATATACACATTTATCATACGAGTTTTGTGATATTTTGCCATTTTTTCAAATGATCATTGTTATAACCCAGATTATTTGGAGTAAGCGCTTGAGATCATCATAATGAACGTAACCACCAAAAGCATCACGGAGAACAGGCTAAAAGCCGTACGGAACATGGCGCAGAACAGTGATCCGATCACTTAGCTTCTGTCGTCTCTTTGATCAAATGACCTTTCCAGGTGATCGGATCCTTGCCGGAACAAATAAATGCACTAAGGGATTCCAACCGCAGGCCTTGTATGCAAAGTGAAAGGCCGAAGGGAGCCGGCTCTGCCGGCTGGGAATTTACTTGCTTACTGCAACCCTCCGGTAACCCCGACTTAGAAAAGCTTTGTTAGTCGGGATGACACACATCTTTGGGTTAAGGGGGTCCCATTAGTCAGGATTATCCAATCCCGCCTCCGGCGGTATAATGGTCGAGTAGTAAAATAATCAAACGGGCTTTGCCCGTCCGCCAACCGTTGGATAGTCCTAATAATCCCGGAGACAACGACCAGAATACCCGTACTCCTTATTGTTGTAGTCGCGGTAGATTACATCGCGGACATAGCTCAATCTGCGGAGCCATGCATAGTCTGCATCGCTCTCCGTTGCAGACCAAAAGAGGGTATAGTAACCCAAATTGTGGAAATTTCCATTGCTGTG
>JAWOBA010000277.1:0-3837 GCA_046498285.1 Desulfatiglandales bacterium
CAAAAGAATCCAGCACATTAGCTCTATGAGTTGATGTACTTCGACAGGTTTCTATTATCTCCTATATTTAATGGGGTACCCTGGGATGGAGTTTTCTAGTGACTATTGACATATCTCTGAGACCTTTGAAAAACCTGGCGATTTTCAGAATTCCCCGTTGTTTACAATGAACCACAAGGCCACAAGGTACACAACGTAACCCCTTCGCCGTTAGGCGATGAATGGTTATGTCCGGCGTTTAACCCGCCGGACATAAAAGCTTTACTTCGTGCTCTTTGTGACTTCGTGGTTCAAAAAAAGATAAGTCAGAGAAGTCAACAATGTCCCTGAGATCCAGATTTATCGGGGCAATGCGGAGAGGCCAAAATTTATCCTTCTGCATCTCTCCCAGATCCTGACACACTGCATCACTGGAAGCATCGTTGTGCGGGTATTTATTCCTATGATGATCGGAATTTCCTTGATTTCTTGAAGCGGCGGTGGCAAAAGCTATGGAAGCACACATCAAAACCTGGGATTCACACTTTGTCATAGGCAAGAATGATCCTCCATCTTTAAGATCCAATGGGAAAAGCTGCTGCATCGCATTAACTGGTTTGTTTGCATGATAGAGAGCGATGCTTGACCGGTAAAAGCATTTGTAAATCATAGAAAGATGGCAAAGCATAGTTTTAAGGCGTTACGATACCTCCGGTTTTTTCTTATCCGTACCCCGCTACTAGATGTTGTGAAGTTCTTGCTGGTTATAAGTGCAGCTACCTGGTTGATGGCGAGAGGAACGGAACAGCTGGGTTATACTTGGCACTGGCACCAGATTCCCCATTATATTGTTTCTCTACAAAATAATGCGATTAGAGCAGGGCCACTGATTCAAGGATTAATTGTTACCCTTCGTATCACTGCAGTGAGCTTTGTTTTGGCATTTATATTCGGCATGGTGAGTGCATTGTTTCGCCTATCAGGATCCTTCCTTGCAAAGATCTTGGCACGAGGTTATCTTGAGTTTATTCGAAATACCCCGCTTCTCGTACAATTATTTTTTATCTATTTTGTGCTTTCACCGATTTTTGATATCAGCCGATTTACTTCTGCGGTTCTCGCACTTAGCCTTTTCGAGGGCGCCTACGCCTCTGAGATATTTCGGTCCGGTATTGTCTCAATACACAAAGGGCAATGGGAAGCTGCATACAGCCTTGGTTTCAGGACCTTTCATACCTATTACTATATCGTTCTTCCCCAGGCCATCAGAAGGATTCTACCGCCTCTCACAAGCCAGGCTGTTTCACTGGTTAAAGACTCCGCCTTGGTGAGCACCATTGCCATTTATGATCTGACCATGCAGGGCCAAGCAATTATAGCGGAGACCTATCTCACGTTTGAAGTGTGGTTTACCATTGCTGCAATGTATTTAATCATTACAGTTACACTCTCAAGTTTTGCCAACTTTTTAGAGAACCGATTTAAGATGATATCGTAGATGGGGGAATGAGATTGTTCAATCTAAACCAAATACTGAAACGAGTGTTGTAGTGCCAGGGATGATATGACTCGATTCTTTTACCGCTTAAAAGAGGGGGAAATTATGAGACCCAAGATATGTGGAGGAGCTGCTGTACTGTTTGTTGTGCTCATTTTTACCTTTGTAGGTGTGGGCATTGCAGGAAGGCTCCGGCAGCAATTAAGCCAGGAGAGCACTTTGGAGCAAGTACTCAGGGGAGATGTGTTAAGGGTCGGAATGTCGACCTTTGTGCCGTGGGCAATGAGGGATAAGACCGGTAAGCTCATTGGTTTTGAAATCGATGTGGCAACGAGGCTCGCTAAGGACATAGGGGTCAAGGTGAGGTTTGTCCCCACGAAGTGGGCGGGGGTCATCCCGGCTCTCCTTACAGGAAAGTTCGATGTCATCATAGGGAGTATGGGTATTCTTCCCAAACGTAACTTGAAGGTTAATTTCAGCATGCCGTATGATTACTCAGGAATGTCCATTGTTGCCAACAGGGAGCTGGCAGACGGGTTTGCAAGTCTCGAAGATTTTAACCGTCCCGATGTAGTGCTCTCTGTTCGACTCGGCGCAACACCAGTTGATGCTGCAAAAAAGCATATGCCAAAGGCTCAGCTTCGTATGTTTGACGACGAGTCCCAAGCAGTTCAAGAGGTTATCAACGGTAAGGCACACGCTATGGTTTCCTCTGCTCCACTCCCGACATTTCAGGCATTGAAATATCCGGAGAAACTTTTCCTGCCGCTGAAAGAAACCTTCACCAAGGAGCCGATCGGCTTTGCGGTGCGCAAGGGTGATTTTGACACACTCAACTTCTTAAACAATTGGATTATTGTCGTTACTTCCGAGGGTTGGCTTAAGGAACGAAAGCACTATTGGTTTGAGACTAAAGAGTGGGAGAGCCGTATCAGGTGACCTCTCCTCCTAGGGAATCAATTGCTATTTGTCGCCTGGTTATATGGGGATATTAGTGGCTCGAGGGAAGATAAGGATTACACCGCTTGACATCATCATCGCTGTCGCACTGCTGTCTGCAGGGACGTATTTGTTCTATCAAATTACGATTGGCCTGCACTACAAGTGGAATTGGTCTACCATCCCACAATATCTCTTTCGCTATGAGGAGGAAAGCAACTTATGGCTGCCGAATGTGCTTATATATGGACTGCTTACTACTATCAAGCTAAGCATTTGGAGTACCGCATTGGCTGCGTTCATAGGGGTCCTGATGGGGCTGTGCCGTGTAAGTCAGAGCCTGTTTAAACGACTTATCGGGCGAACTTATGTTGAGTTAATACGAAATCTTCCACCCCTTGTCTTGATCTTTATCTTCTATTTTTTTCTTGGTGATCAAATTATGTCGATACTGGGTGTGAGCAGATTCATTGAATCATGTTCGGAGAGCACCTGTTCAGTTTTAGCATTTCTCTTCGCTCCTCCCTCGCTATTCTCTCCCTTTATGTCGGCATTGATTACCCTCGGTCTCTTTGAGGGCGCTTACATCACGGAGATCGTAAGGGCTGGAATCCAGTCAATTGAGAGAGGCCAGTGGGAGGCCTCATATGCTTTAGGCTTTACCCGGTTACAACTGATGCGCTATGTTATCTTGCCACAGGCAATGCCGAGGATACTTCCCCAATTGGCGGGACAATTCATATCCACCATCAAGGACTCTGCCATTGTATCGATTATCTCGATTCAGGAATTGACGTTCCAGGGAATGGAATTGATGTCTGCCACCTATCTCACCTTCGAGATTTGGATTACCGTTACGGGTCTATATCTGATGTTGACCCTTTCCTTATCCCTGATAGTTGAACGCTTTGAGATTTATCTGAGGAAAAAAGAGGCATGAGCCTGAGTCCTGAATACCATGCTGATGCGATCACTGAAGGCACACACTTCTATAATGGAATGGCGTAATCGTTGATCGAGAAATGGAATAGGGTGATGATAAGAGAATCGAATGAATACCTTTTTACCTGCCTGGTATACATGAATAATATCTTTCTGGAGACCATATTGTTTATATGAGACCTTTGCATAACACCTATTGATCTAAAGACGATGGGCCTTTTTTCAGTTCCCTCCGGGGCGTAGGCCCTCCGGGCCGGAGGCCGAGGATCCCGGGTTGGTCTTTTCAGCACCCTTCTCTCCGAGCGGGAGGCTCTACGAGCCGGAAGCCACCAGTCACTTCAAAAAAGTCCATCCTCTTCATGCACAAAGACAAAAATGGTCCGGTTGTGCAAAGGTCTCATATAAACAATATGGTCTCCAGAAAGATATTATTCATGTATACCAGGCAGGTAAAAAGGTATTCATTCGATTCGCTTATC
>JAWOBA010000042.1:0-17265 GCA_046498285.1 Desulfatiglandales bacterium
ATGAACACAATCAAAATCGCTATAGTAGGTATTGGTAACTGTGCAAGCTCTCTTCTCCAAGGAATAGAATATTATAGAGGAAAGAACAGCAGCGATGCTATCGGGTTGATGCACTGGGACATTGGGGGATACAAACCCTATGATATCAAAATCGTTGCCGCATTTGATATTGATCAGCGAAAGGTGGGAAAGGATGTCACCCAGGCCATCTTTGAGAAGCCAAACTGCACCACGGTATATTGCAACAATATTCCAAAGGCAGGCGTCACCGTAGAAATGGGCGTCATACTCGATGGTGTTTCTGAACATATGAAAGACTATGAAGACCAGTATACCTTTATGGTATCTGATAGACCAGAGTCATCCAAGGAAGACTGTATCTCCATCCTCAAGGAATCTGGTGCCGAGATCCTCCTCAATTACCTTCCAGTAGGATCAGAACAAGCCGCTCAATTTTATGCCCAATGTGCCCTTGAGGCCGGGGTAGGCTTTATCAACAACATTCCGGTCTTTATTGCCAGCAATACCGAATGGGGCAAACGATTTGAAACAGCAAACCTGCCCATTATCGGGGACGATGTAAAATCCCAACTCGGCGCAACCATCATCCACCGGGTGTTAGCAAACCTCTTTAAGGCCAGGGGGGTAAAGTTAGAACGGACCTATCAACTCAATACAGGAGGAAACACGGATTTTCTCAACATGCTCAGCAGGAGCCGCCTGGTATCCAAGAAGGAGTCAAAGACAGAATCCGTACAATCACAGCTCCTTGAAAAGAGGCTGGAGAAAGAAAACATTCACATAGGCCCTAGTGATTGGGTTGCATGGCAGAAAGACAACAAGATCGGTTTTATCCGCATGGAAGGAAAACTCTTTGGTGATATCCCTATGAACTTAGAGCTACGGCTTTCCGTGGAAGACTCTCCCAATTCAGGCGGGGTAGTGATAGATGCAATCCGGTGCTGTAAACTTGCCCTTGAGAGAGGCAAAGGGGGCATCCTGTACTCCCCTTCCTCCTATTTTATGAAACACCCTCCAAGGCAGTATACAGATGATAAGGCATTCTGTCTCACTGAGGATTTCATTTATGGAAGGCGGGAGGAATAAAAAGAATTAGCAAGGAGAGAACTGCCCCTTTTTGGCATACTGCATAAGATAAGTAGTACGGGTTTGATGCTGTACATGATGTGGTAAGAGACTGCCAACCAGAGAAGATTTCAAATACCATAGAACTCATATCAAAATAACAGGTGGCAAAAGGAAAACGGTATATCTTTATTACTAGCAGAAAATCTATTACATAACAATTGTATCCTATTCCTGGCAGGCCACTCCTTTGCCGAAACCACAATAAAAAACCCAAAATGAAAAAGAGAATATGCTAAAAATATTTTTTCCACGTAATAACATCTTTAGAGTGAGTATTTAATCACCTCACTTCTATCAGAGTTTTGTAATGGCCAATTCGCAGAATATGGAGCATCATTTTGAGCGTGTTGCCCGGGTGTATAGCTCTGTTCGCAACAACGATCCCGCGGTTGTTAAGGAAATAATTTCCTGCCTGCATATCTATAAACCCCATCTCGAGATAGCCGATATCGCCTGTGGAACAGGAGGATACTCAAAGATCATTGCCGCACAGCTAAAAAGCAACATCCGGCTTTTTTGCTGCGATTACTCCGCCGAGATGCTATTGGAATGCCGTAAACACATGAGTCAGGCATTTCCTTCCAAGCACATTCATTACTGCCTCACCAATGCTAATGCGTTGCCCTTTGCCGATGCCGGCTTTGATATGATTACCACCTTTAATGCCATTCACCATTTTGACCTGGATTGTTTTAGTGCAGAAGCAGCGCGTACCTTACGGCCTGGCGGTCTTTTATCCATCTATACCCGCACACCCGAACAGAATGCACACACAATATGGGGGCAGCACTTCCCTCAGTTCAAACAACGCGAAACCCGGTTATACCAATACGAACGCATTGAAGCGGGTATTAATAGGCTACCGAAACTGCACGTGGAAACCATCAAAGTATTCAAGAATGTACGAATTGAGTCGGTGGACTCCCTATTGAATCGGGCGCGCAAGTATCACTATTCAACGTTTGAAATGTATCCCAAAAACGAATTACTGCAAGCGCTGGAGATATTTTCTAAAAGACTAGCCAACCTCAGCAACAATGGCACTATCAAACATACTGCTGAGAACACGATGGTATTAGCTCGAAGAATATGAATCGGGGGTTTAAGCACTGATATAAGAAAAGATTGAAACAATCAGACCAGGTCCTAACATCTTAGTCTTCCTTTATGGAAAGATGCCCTTGTCTATATCCAGTAATTTTGCCATGCATGAGTGATCTAATAGAAATAGACATTTGAATTTCTCCATCTAATAATAGCACGCCTTTCATAAATATTAGAAAAATCTGGCGATTTTCAGAATTCCACTTTGTTCAATCACGAAGGGCTATTTAACCGGGGTTCAGAAAAGGGAATAAGTCAATGAAGTCAACAATGTCCCTGAGATCCCGATTTATCGGGGCAATGCGGATAGAGCAAAATTTATCTCTGGCGGGCTCCCCCATGGATACGTTGCTGAAAAGACCAGCCCGGGAGCCTCTGCCTCCGGCCCGGAGGGCCTACGCCCCGGAGGGAACTGAAAAAAAGCCCATCGTCTTTAGATCAAGAGGGGTTATGTAAAGCTCTCAATATATACCTACAAACAGGGAGAAGGGCTTCTTTTCGCCTTGTCATATAATACTGGCTTTGATCCCTTTCCTATTGATCTTACTGAGACATAAAGAAAAAGTTTCGCGTGAAGCGATTCACCATATAATTGGTAACACAATCTCATCATGCTATTGATTTTGTTTGATAGCTTTTCTTATTTCCTCTTCAAATTCAGGAAAATACCTTTTAATAATTGTCAAATCGAATGTGGAAAGAATTGATTCCTTGGGTTCTCTTTCTAGGAGAAACATAAAGGATTTGTGAATTAATTCCTCTTTCGTAATCTTACCTTGAGTTAAATCTTGATAATAGCTCTCTTCCAGAGTCACTACGTACTCTTTGCTAACTCCTCTCTCCTCCAGGTTTATCCTGAATTCTTCTTGACCTTTTTTTATCACTTTGATGATCATTTATTTTGAACCTCTTCGATAACCTCTTTAAAACGATTAAAATAATAGTCTGGTAACTCGGCCGCACGAAAAAATCGCGCATCCTCTGCCTCATCCCCGGGATTTAATCCCTCATCAGTCACCTTGACAAGATACACCACTATCAGCATATCCCCATAAATCTCTTTGTCGTCTAGCCTCCGCACCCCCACCAATTTCACTATCTCCCCGGAAACACCGGTTTCTTCCTTTAACTCTCTAAGACAGGCCTCTTCTGCCGTTTCACCAATCTCAATAAAACCAGAAGGCGAAGCCCATACACCTTTACTCGGGGGTATTCCTCTCTTAATTAATAAAAAATCTTTATCTCTTGTTGCAATGGCCAATGCTACCGGCAGGGGATTTTTGTAATCGACAAAATCACACTGAGGACAATATTTTCTTTCCTTTCCTTCAATCATTGCTCTTTGAAGGCTTGTCCCACAAATAGGGCAAAAATTATATTCTTTCATTTTTTCACTCTTTCATTTTTTCCCAAATATAACGTATTCATTTACCTATTATCAACACCTCATACTCCTCTTCTTCACTCCCAGGTTGCCTTTTTCAATTTCATATGCCATTTCCACCCAGTCGCATAAAAGAGGCCGTGTGTCCCTGGGAGCAATGATATCTTCAATGCCAAAGACCTCAGCAGGACGAAAAGGCGATTGAATCGCTCGGTATGTGTCCTGCAAGCCATCAAGATAGGATTTTGGATCATCTGTTGCCTGTATTTCTGCCCGATGTGCTGCATAGAAGACCCCTCCCTCTACCAGTATGTTGCCTCAAATTGCCGAAGGCAAGGCATAACGCCAGCTTAAGCGAATGCCGCTTTTTTGTGCTCCTCCAACCACACCAAAACATTTCCTCAGATATATGACTGCAATAACTAGCGTGGCCTGCACTATGACAAAACTTGCCCTCATACCTTTACGGATAGTCCCGTATTCCTCTGCCTTTTTCCCTGTGGTAAATCCAGGTTGATCCGAAAGATTGACTATCGGTAAATGGAAGGTATCACACATGTCTATAAATCTGGTATACTTTTCTGCAACGTCGTAATTAAATGAATCTGCCAAAAATTGTGGATCATTTGCCAGCACCCCAGCTGGGTAGCCATTCAAACGGGCCAGTGCAGTAACTTGGGATTGACCCTGATATTTTCCAATCTCAAAAATGGAACGATGATCGAATACAAGGCTTAAGGTTTTTCGTGTGTCATAAGGTTTCTTGCCATCCCTTGGAATAATGGAAGCAAGTTTCCCTTCTCGGCGCTTTGGATCGAGACCTTTGAAAAACCCGGCGATTTTCACCATCCTCAAAAAGACAATGGACTTTTTTGAAGTGACTGGCGGTCTCCGGCTCGACTCCGTCCTGGAGGGGACTCCGCCCCGGAAGGGAGAGCCTCCCGCTCGGAGAGAAGGGTGCTGAAAAGACCAGCCCGGGAGCCTCGGCCTCCGGCCCGTAGGGCCTACGCCCCGGAGGGAACTGAAAAAAGCCCATCGTCTGCAGATCAATAGGGGTTATGCAAAGGTCTCCTTTCATGCTTGAGATGTTTGGCAATAAAATGAAACTTGTATATATATTCAGCTCTATCATTCAGATAGGTACACCTACCTTGATGTATAAACCCATGGTAAGGCAATAGAAGAGCATTCTAACAAAAGCATTATCATACCAGGAGGGAAACGATGGGAGAACTATTCGGCACTGATGGTGTAAGAGGTGTTGCCAATGAATACCCTATGACTGCAGAGATGGCCTTGAATATTGGGAGGGCCACTGCTCATCTTTTTAAACGAAAAGGTCACACCCCGAGGATCATTATAGGGAAAGATACCCGTATCTCCGGATACATGCTCGAAAATGCGCTGGTGTCCGGGATCTGTTCTATGGGGGTCAATGCCCTTGTGGTAGGACCTTTACCAACCCCGGGCATTGCCTTTACAACCAATAGTATGAGGGCTGATGCTGGTATTGTTATATCTGCTTCTCACAATCCATTTCAGGATAATGGTATTAAAATATTTTCTCACAAAGGGCTTAAACTCCCTGATGAAAAAGAGCTTGAAATAGAGAAATTGATATTCTCTAATAAAATGCATATGTTGCATCCCTCGGCTAATGAATTGGGGAAGGCATCTCGGATAGAGGATGCTAGAGGACGATATATCGTGTTTTTAAAAAATACCTTTCCCAAGGAGCATACCCTGGAAGGAACAAAGGTTGTCCTGGACTGTGCACATGGAGCTACCTATAGGGTAGCACCTGATACCTTTTTTGAGTTGGGGGCCGATGTCATCTCTCTTTTTGATGATCCCAATGGAGAAAATATTAATGCCCAGTGTGGATCTCAACATCCGGAAACTCTTGCAAAAGAAGTAATGAAAGCAAAGGCGGATGTAGGATTTGCCTTCGACGGAGATGGCGACCGCTGTATTGCAGTTGATGAGAATGGGACAGTGCTCACGGGAGATCAAATCATGGCCATTTGTGCCAAAGAGATGAAAAAAGAAGGTACATTGAATAATAATCTGGTTGTATGCACGGTTATGAGCAATATCGGATTCAGCATTGCATTAAAAGAACTTGGTATTGAATATGAAGTTACTAAGGTTGGTGATAGATATGTATTGGAAAAGATGCAGGCAAAGGGATCCGTTATTGGCGGTGAGCAATCAGGCCATATAATCTTTTTAAACCATCACACCACAGGTGACGGTATTATTACTGCGTTGCAGCTATTGGCCGCCATGAAAAAGGCTCATAAGCCCTTATCTGAACTTGCTCAGGTTATGAAGGTGTTCCCCCAAAAACTCATTAATATTGATGTGAAAAGCAAACCAGAACTCTCCACCATTCCTGAGATACGTCAAGTTATTAACGGCATTGAAGAGCGATTGGGTGACAAGGGAAGGGTCCTCGTTCGCTACTCTGGTACTCAGAATATGTGCCGCGTGATGGTCGAGGGGCCTACTAATAAAGAGACTGAGCAATACTGCTTGCAAATTGTTGATGTGATACGGAAAACAATTTCTTAAATACATCCCGGCAGGAGGTAATGCTATGCCTTTTAAGATAATTGTAACCAGAGATTTTGATCACATGAGCGAGGTTGCTACCCAAATAGTAGTAAAAGATATAAAAAATATACTATGCCACAAGAATGTCTATGTTTTGGGACTGGCTACCGGTAATACACCCACTGGCCTTTATAAACGTTTTGCCGCCTTAATAAATGCAGGGGAATTTGACTGTTCAAAAATTCAGAGTTTTAATCTGGATGAATATGTAGGCCTTCCCGGAGAAAATTGCCAACAGCGTGCCATACATCCTGAAAGTTATAGCTTTTTTATGGTGCAGGAACTTTTTGGACTACTTGAAAAAAAATTCAAAGAAACGAATATGCCGTGGGGCACTCTCATTGATCAAGAAAGACTTCTGGCTGAGCTCACTGCCAACCCCAATGATTGGGAGGAGCAGGGGACTGATAAAGGAAAGGCCATTGTAATAAAAACCAATGCTCAATCTGGTTATCTCGCTTGGGTTAGAAAAGAAATATTAGATGCATATCGGGAAAAAATTGAGCGAAATGGAGGGATTGACCTCCAGATAATAGGAGTTGGTGGTCGAGGGCACGTTGCCTTTCATGAATCAGGCATCCCGTTTGAGGGAAACAAAATGCTTTTAGTGAAACTTGATGAAAATACCGTGGCAAATTCCGTGAAAGATGGGCACTTTTCAAGTATAGAGCAAAGTCCCGGTTATGCAATCTCCATGGGTGTCGAGCTCGTGTATAATGCAAAAACAGTACTTCTTTTGGCCAATGGAGAGCGTAAGGTAGAGCCGGTGGCGGAATCCCTGTTACATGATTCCACACCATTAGTGCCCATATCATACGGACAGATCTTTTCTCAACAAGGCGGCACCATGATTTATGTGATTGATAAGACCGCTGCCAGAAAGGTTCTGGAAAACGCAGACAAGATAAACCAACGGGGCATTGAAATCGAAAACATGAGCGACTAAATAAGTTTTTACAAACTTGCAGACGTGGCAATTTTTCACCATTTTGATATGAGACCTTTGCATAACCCCTATTGATCTAAAGACGATGGGCTTTTTTTCAGTTCCCTCCGGGGCGTAGGCCCTCCGGGCCGGAGGCCGAGGCTCCCGGGTTGATCTTTTCAGCACCCTTCTCTCCGAGCGGGAGGCTCTACGAGCCGGAGGCCACCAGTCACTTCAGAAAAGTGTACCCTCTCCATTCGAAGTAAAAAAATGGTCAGGTTTTGCAAAGCTCTATGTATTTATTCGTTATCACCACATAAAATACTTATCAGCCAATTTTAGTTTTGTCCTCTGCACTAAATTCCTCTGCCACTTTTTTTTGATCATGACACACAAGTACCGATATTAAATCTTTTTAAAGGCCTATTTTTTCTGTATACTGATGGCACCAGAAAAACATACCATACACAATCTATTAAGAAAAAAATGGTTTTTTTAGAAAAGATTATAAGGTTTTTTCAAAACATTTTGTCTCACAGAATTTATTTCGGACAGAACACAAAAAGCATACCGCCGGGTGCCTTTGTTTTCTTTCCAGTCCAAGACAACCAGCTTAATTGTGGGCTTACCGGTATAGTAGCATTTAAAAATAATGAAACCGCCACACCCAAAATCCCTTTAAAAGAACTAGAATCGAGGATTCTTCACCTCAAGGGGCATACCTATAAAGAGATACATAGACAAAAGGCTGAACTTACAGACAAGTATCTTGGCGGAGAAACGTTTCTCAAAGAGCTGCATGATCATGTTGGTGCCGTAAAACTTACATCCTCTCTATACACCATGTTTCAGGATGCCTCAGCCAGAGAAAAACTTACGAATGTATCCCTTGCTTTGGAAAAGATTATGAACGGAGAAGAAAATGAGTACCATAAGAGATTGCATGCTCTCTCCCTCAAAGACAATGAGATAATCAGCAAGAGAATAAGCCTGCTCAGTGATATATGCTGGTCCCTAAAAGATGAGATATTGCGTAACATAGAAAAGATAGCAGAGCTCTCGGCCCGCAATAATAGAAATTTACCTTTCCCGGCCTTTACACAGCTGAAATCCATAAATACCCTCTTTAATAATTTAGACCGGTTAGAAGTCAGAGGAAGAGACTCAGCAGGCATTTCTGTTATTGCTATAGTAGAAAAAAAGGACTATCTCGATTTCGAAAAAAATTTAACAAAAAAATCATTGCTGGATGAACTCTTAGCCCGTCAAAAAGAAAGACTCCTTTTAAACAGAGGTATTACTGTTAACGGGAACGGAAGCAGCATCACTATCATTTTTACGTATAAAATTGCTGCTCAGATTGGTCATTTAGGGAATAATGTAACATTCTTACGTAAACAGATTCAGGATGACCGTATTTTTCAATTATTTATCACCTTTCCCGCTCTATATCAAACTATTGTTGCCCACACACGCTGGGCCTCCATGGGGGAGATCAGCGAACCAAATTGTCACCCGGTTGATAATATCATCAATCACAATAAGAAAGCCCATGGATCGAATAACGGCACGGGGATTATTCACGCGTGCCTGAACGGGGATATTGATAACTACTTCATTCTAAAAGAAGAATATGAAAAAGAAGCAAAACAATCGATACCTGATGAGATCACTACAGATACAAAAATCATACCCCTTCAGATACAAAAATATTATAACCAAAAATTCTCCATTGAGGAATCCTTCCGATTAGCTGTTAATGATTTTACCGGCTCTCACGCCATAGCTATGCACACCGATATTGCCCCAGGAAAAATTTTTCTGGCCCAGAGAGGCAGCGGACAGACGATTTTTGTCGGTTTGTGTAAAGAATGTTATCTCACTGCCTCAGAGGTATATGGCCTGGTGGAAGAGACTTCCCGCTATATTAAAATGGGAGGTGAAAAAAATGTGAATGAATTGGAAGGCAAAAATCAAGGGCAGATATTTATTTTAGATCAGGAATCATTGGGCGGATTGACCGGTATTAATGCAATGCATTATGATGGTACCCCCGTTCATCTTGGAGCTCACGATATAAAACAGACTGAGATTACATCAAGGGATATTGATCGCCAAAATTTTCCCCACTACTTCTTTAAAGAGATCTGTGAATCTCCCGAGTCAGTGGAAAAAACCCTTCAAAACAAATGGAACATATCTCAAAAACACAGGAAAAGGCCTTTACTCAGAATTCTAGAAAGTGATTATATCCCACCTTCTTTAGGAGAGGCGTTTCAACAGCATAGAATACGAAACATTTTATATATAGGTCAAGGGACAGCAGGAGTAGCTGCCTGTGGATGCGCAGAGCTGCTCAAATATTACCTTGCCAACAGTAGCATCAACGTTGCTCCTCGTAAGTCTTCAGAGTTTAGTGGGGACATTTCAAAAAAAGATCTGAGAGATACCCTGATTATCGCAATAACGCAATCCGGTACGACCACAGATACAAATATGGCCATGGATATGGCAAGACAGCGTGGTGCCTATACCATGGCTATTGTGAATAGACGGGATTCAGATATCACCTTCAAGGTGGACGGTGTCTTATATACTAGCACTGGAAGGGATATTGAAATGTCTGTTGCTTCCACCAAGGCCTATTATTCTCAGATTGTAGCAGGAGCCATGCTTGGGCTTAAATTCGCGCAATTAACGAGCATGAGGGATGATGATTTCATCTTTACTGAACTCGAAAGGCTTATGAAGCTTCCTTCCTTGATGAAAAAGGTTCTCGCGAGGAAAGAGGAAATTGCGCAATCCGCTCATAGGTTTGCACCTACCAAAAGATACTGGGCGGTTGTTGGGAGTGGTTATAATAAGATAGCTGCAGATGAGATCAGGATAAAATTAAGTGAACTCTGCTACAAGACCATATCTTCGGATGTGGTCGAAGATAAAAAACATATTGACCTCTCTTCGGAACCTCTTATTGTTATCTGCGCAGCCGGCAATAGGGGTGATGTTATAAATGATATCATTAAGGATACGGCCATATTCAAAGCCCATCAGGCAACGACCATCGTAATAGCTGCTGAGGGTGAGGAGAGATTTATACCCTATGCAGATTCATTGTTTTATGTGCCAGAGATAGAAGAGCGGTTTTCTCCTATTATAACGACACTGGCAGGCCATCTCTGGGGTTATTATGCAGCCAAGGCAATACATGAAGAATCTCGTTTTCTTTTTAATTTCAGGCAGGAAGTGAGTTCATATATTTCCGCCTCGATTGCAAAAGGGTTTGATATTTACCAGACAATACTGGAAAAAGTTTTTCAAGAGAAAACCGCGAAATTCTTTTCTCATTTTAAAAAAAGAATGGAAGAGGGGCGATACACTACAGCTATGGAACTCAATGCCGCTTCTGATCTGACGCTTCTGTTAAAATATCTCTCCGGAAGGCTGCCTGTGTCTGATTTTGAGCTTGATTTTGGTGTTAGCGGAACAGCCCCTAACATATTTGATATCTTTTTTCAGTCTATAGGAAAGGCTATAAATGATATGGCCAGGCCTATTGATGCAATAAGACATCAGGCCAAAACAGTGACCGTGGGAACAAGTAGAATATGGAAACCGATCGAGGGATTACTATTTGAGACCTTGGAGAACAATGACTTTGATGTAAGCAATATTACGAATAAAAATGTGCTTGTGTTAACCAATCTTCAGGAGATTATTTCTGAAATAAAAGGCGAAACACTTTATACGATAAGCAACCTTACGTATACTGGAGAACCAGTTGAGGATTCAGTGATCGAAGTTGTAAAAAAGACAGGCAGCTCCTCTCAGCTTGTCTCCCGCGTGCACACAGATAAGAGGCTGAAAGGAACAAAGAGAATCATCGTTAAGTCAGGAAATGTCTTCATTGGAAGGGGTAAAATTGATAATAGGAGTATCCTTGTTATTCCCATAATGAAAAAAGGGCCTAACATTGATCACCTCTTTCTTCTTAATGTCGCCTTTAGGAGAAAAATAGATCTACCCAAAAAGGTAAAGGCACTGGGTGAAAAATTTTATCACATTAAAAATATTTTTGAGGAAACCGACCTTCCGTGGAATGACAATTATCTCAACATGCTTGAGATGGAGGAACTTTTTGGCAATAGCGCAGAAAGAATAGCTGAATTCATAATAGCTTCCTTATCAGACGATAAAATTTAACATAGTTTTCATATATAGTGACTTTCAGAAGCGTTTAGTATAGTGGGCAAAAGCTAATCAATCCTTGTATCTCTTTTACAGGAACTAACTATTTATGTCCGTTGATAGAGAAGATATCCATCGATCTATTCTTGCCCAAATCGGTACATTTGAAACCTATTCCCTGGACTTTCTGTTCACCCCAAATAATCATCCTTACCTGGACGTTGACTCTATTTATACCTGCTTTCAGAAAGAGTGGGAAACAGCAAAACCAATGCTGGAAAACAAGGATAGTAAGCAGAACCTCGTAGATATCATCTTTCCAACTAAACCATATGACCTGACTGTCATTCAAATGTTACATAACCTTTTCTTGAGCTCCTCTCTTCCTCACCACTTTATCTTTTTGGATATGTGTATCGTAAAAATTTTGACAGAAACGTCAGGTAAATACAGAAACCGTGTTTCCCCACAATTACTCATTGAATTGCTAAACTTTCACAAACTCAGGGCACCAGCTTTTTTGATCATCATAAAACCGATCATTCAAATCATTCTGGATAATGAAAAACGTATAAATCATGCCATAAGATCTCATGCCTGTGAAGTTCTTATCAATAACTATGAAATTGAAGCACTCTTTATCTATATCTCACGTAATACACATCTAAAAGAAAAGGAAAAGCAGATCCTTTTTCAAAGTCTTACCGCCTTTCAAAAGATCTATCGAAAATTTCTTGAGCTACGCGTTGGAATCTGTGAAAAAGACTTGATCAGCCGGAATTGGTTTGGTGTTTCATACAATGAGCTGAGGCAAAACAGAGAATGGAGAGATAGTTTTTCGAATCTGGTCAAGCGCTTTATCGCGTATCTAAAGGAAAGAAATAAAAATGAGGCACTCCAAATCGGACGTTTTCTCGTTCTTCGCTTTAATAATGAAGATATTCTCAGGATCATTCACTATGAAATGAGTAGGGATCCCGATCTTCCCTTTGAGAGCCCCGTAACAAAGTTTATCTATCATCAAACATTTAAGGTTATGCAAGAATTTCGTAAAAGCTATATATCTCAAAAGGTTGATACGGAACTCACCCATGCCATTTCTGAAACGGAAGCCCAGACGATTGATGCTATGCGTATGGTTACTGTTGGTAAGGTACCAGCATCAGTCGTTATAAAGAGATTGCGTAAAGGTGTCCACTCCAGAAAAACCTACCCCATCATTCCTGAATTCATGGAAAAATTGGATGCATTTAACCTGAAGGCCCTTTTTGAGCTTTATCCTATTCCTCCTGTTTCTCAGCAGATCTTTACTCTCCTTGCAAACATGACGGATAACATGGAATTGGATCACGATGAATTTTTCCATTTCATAGCGTATATGGAAAAGCTACTAATCTTTTTACAGAGATTTACGGAAATGGATATTACAGTTGAGAAAGGCCCTTTCTATGGGCTGATTAAAAATCCATACCAGCTCAATTCCCTCAACCTGATTAAAGAAGGGGCTTACTTTGCTTCAACTGGGTTATGGTATCAGAATACAATTCCCCCAAGCATCATCCGTTGCATTAGTCCAAATGCCATCCCTAACTGTATTGGGGTAAAGGATCGCCACATATTTTCTCGGATATCTTTGTTGACTGGGGCCTTTAGAGGAAGCCCTTTTGATTTGGACAGCACCAATAGGTATGATTGGGATGAAGAGGATGAAACCTGTGTATTCCGACCTGGCTATGTTCACATTTTCATTCCTCAACACATTCTGGAGCAATGGGAAGAGACTCAGAATATTCAAAAAAGTGTACTTAAAGAGATGATCCAGGTAAAGCAATGGAGCTAATTGAAAAGATAATAGAGTAAATCGGAAAAGCCTTATTGACAATTAATTGAATACATGAGAAATTTCTTCTTAGCATCATTATTCCTTGGCTCAGAGCCCTGGCCCAGATTTGGAATGCAAAGGCTGAGCTCTGTGGATTATACACTCAAAGTATCCCACTTGTTTTACAGCATTCCAGCCAAGCCGCGCCAGGGCGGGCCGATTAGCAAGGTCGATTTTTCAGTCTTTGCTCACAAGATATGATATGGACGTAACCTCTTCCCTTCAGGCTTGCAAGGGCGGGCCAATATTCCAAGCGAGAGACAAAAACCAGTACCTGAAGCAGTATCTTTGATTTCATTAACCTATAAAATTTGCGATACGTTTTATTCACATGGCGACGACTAAATATATCATCGTAACGGGAGGAGTTCTTTCCGGATTAGGGAAAGGAATTGCTGCCGCCTCCATTGGCCATCTTCTTTCTTCCAGGCTGAACATTATCCCTATAAAATGTGATGGCTATCTTAATGTTGATCCAGGGACAATGAATCCATTTGAACATGGAGAGGTGTTTGTTCTGGATGACGGAGGAGAAGTAGATATGGATTTCGGGCACTATGAGCGATTCTTAGGTATCAGTTGCAAATCAAAGTGGAATCTTACCATGGGCAAGATCTTTCACATGGTAAGAGAAAAAGAGAGAAGGGGTGATTATTTAGGACGTACCGTACAATATATTCCACATGTTACTGATATAATCAAGGACCATATCTATGAAATTGCTCAGGAAGAAATGGCTCATCTCATTATCGTTGAGATAGGGGGAACAGTTGGAGATATTGAAAATGAGCTCTTTCTCGAGGCAATGAGGCAGATGAAGGAGGATGTTGGCAGGGAAAATATTATCTATATTCATTTGACATATGTTCCTATCCCCCATGGGGTAAATGAGCAGAAATCAAAGCCAACACAGCAAAGCGTCAATCTTTTAAAACAGAGGGGGATTTTCCCGGACATTATCATAGGCAGATGCTCAAAATTGTTGAGTAAAGAAGTAAAACTAAAGATCTCTAATTTTTGTGATGTGAGCCAAGATGCTGTAATCACTGGTTTGGATGTGGATGATATTTATGAGATACCTCTTGTCTTTGAAAAAGAAGGAATCGCTGAAATTCTCCATAAAAAACTAAATATTTACTCTCCGCCAGACCTCAAAAAGTGGAAGAAACTGATTAAAAATAGAGGAAATCCAAAGCATGAAATAGAAGTTGCAATATGCGGCAAGTATACGAAGCTTGAAGATTCCTATGCCTCCATTATTGAATCATTGAATCATTGCGCAGCCCATCTGGCATGCAAAATAAACCTTAAATGGATAGAAACAACAGATCTTTCAGGAGCTAAAGCGTTAGATGGCGTGGATGGAGTTATCGTTCCTGGTGGCTTTGGTTCCAGAGGAACAGAAGGAAAAATTGAGATTATCAAGAGGGCCAGAGAAGAAGATATTCCATTTCTTGGCCTTTGCCTTGGGCTTCAACTGGCAGTTGTCGAATATGCGCGAAATATGTGTGATCTAAAAGGGGCCAATAGCACTGAGTTTGATCCAGATACACCCTTTCCAGTAATAGATATATTACCGGAACAAAAAACCGTTAAACAAAAAGGGGGTACTATGAGGCTAGGGGCATATGAAGCCATTATAAAGCAGGGTACAATACTTCATGCTCTTTATAAATCTAATCGTATCTCAGAACGGCACAGGCATCGCTATGAAGTTAACCCCGTATACTATAATGACCTTACTGATAAAGGGCTTGTCTTTTCAGGAATGAGCAGGGATGGAAGGTTGGTTGAGTTTATCGAGCTTCCAGAGCTGCACTATTTTGTCGCTACACAATCACACCCGGAATTAAAATCAAGGATGGAGAAACCATCTCCCCTCTTTTATGGATTTGTCCGGTCCTGTTTGCATAGAAAAGGCAGAGATTAGCATCTATGGTACTTTCTCACATTTATGTGGAGCTACTCAAACAACATGGATAAGATACCAGAAGAAACATACGATAAATATATAAAAGGTATAACTGAAATCAGTAAAGCAATCACTTCAGATCAATTCCTGGAAGATATTCTCAAATTGATCGTTATGGTTACGGCCAAGGTAACTGGTGTAGATATCTGCTCACTATGGCTGGTAGAAGAAACCGAAAAAGAGAGAAAGGCTAGGCTTAAAGCTACCCAGGCAATTGATCCGGTTTATGTGAAAGATAGAGTGCTTAATTTAAATGAGGGGGTTGTGGGCTATGTCGCTTCCACTAATAGGCCGCTAAAAGTTAAGAATGTATTAAAGGAGCCAAGATTTAAGGAAAAGGAAATGGCAAAAAAGCTGGGTTTGGTATCCATGCTTGGTGTCCCCTTGCATATAAAGGAAGATAAGGTGATCGGTGTGCTGGATTGTTTTACGATCGAGCCTCATGAATTTTCAGAAATGGAAGTCAGCCTGATAACAACCGTAGCAAACCAGGCTGCAATAGCCATTGAAAATACACAACTTATGGTCAGGACAAAGATTATAGAGGAGGAGCTCGAAAAGAGAAAGATGATTGATAGGGCCAAGGAGATATTAATGACGAAAAAGAACTTCTCCGCTGAAACAGCCTTCCGATGGATACAGAAAAAGAGTATGGATACCAGAAAATCTATGAAGGAGATAGCAGAGGCTGTTATAATTTCTCAGGACATATAAAATATAAACTTGACATACGTGCAATTTTTCAGTATCTATTTATAAAAATTTGAAATACACGTAATACAAAGGCGTATTACAAAAGACAAAGGAGTCCATGGCATCTCTAAAAAGAGATGCGTGGACTTTTTTTATTCATAATTGATGCATGTGTACTCGTTGTTGAACATGTGCTTAACGTACTGAAAGTTCGAAATTCTGGGCCTCCTTTTCGAGCTCCCAACTTACTGTGACTAAGCTAAGTTATTTTTTTGAAAATCACCATCAGCATAGGGAATCAAACCTTCATGCCCATTTTGGGCACCATGAAGGATGAAGATTAATTCTATTTTCGGATCAAATACGTTAAAATGGAAAGGATTAGGGATGGAAAAAGAATTGAATTGTTTTAGCATTGCTCAGAAGCAATTGGACGATAGTGCCGAAAAACTTGGTCTCGATAAGCCCACTCATGAGCTGCTTCGTTGGCCTATGCAAGAATTGAAGTTCACTATTCCTGTTAAAATGGATGATGGCTCCACCAAGATCTTTCATGCCTTTCGTATTCAGTATAACACAGCACGTGGTCCTGCTAAGGGTGGCATCCGCTGGCATCCGGATGAAACCATAGACACAGTGCGTGCGCTCGCAGCATGGATGACCTGGAAAACCTCTGTGGTCGACATCCCTTTAGGTGGAGGTAAAGGAGGAATTATTTGTAATCCTAAGGAACTGTCTGAGACCGAAAAGGAGCGACTGGCCCGTGGTTACATACGAGCCATAGCGAGGTCTATTGGTGTGACAAAGGACGTCCCTGCCCCTGATGTTTACACCAACCCGCAGATTATGGGATGGATGATGGATGAATATGAAACGATCATGGGCGAAAAACATCCAGGTGTGATTACAGGAAAACCCATACCATTGGGTGGATCCCAGGGGCGCGGTGATGCCACGGCTCGGGGTGGAATCTATGTGACCCAGGAAGCAGCTGCGGCGTACGGTATAGATCTAAAGGGCCGGACTATGGCTATTCAGGGTTTTGGAAACGCTGGTCAGTATGCAGCCCGACTAGGTGAACAGATTCTCGGACTTAAGCTGGTGGCCGCCTCAGATTCCAAAGGAGGCATTTATAATGCCAATGGTATAGATGTGGAAGCGCTTATCGAATATAAGCTCAAAAATGGCCAAGTCAATGGATTTCCCGAGGCAGACGAGTTAAGCAATGAGCAGCTGCTTGAACTTGAAGTTACCGTTCTCTTTCCTTCTGCATTGGAAAACGTAATTACAGGGGAAAATGCCTACAGGCTACAGTGTCAAATCCTCTGCGAACTGGCAAACGGACCCACAAC
>JAWOBA010000031.1:0-3245 GCA_046498285.1 Desulfatiglandales bacterium
AAATTGTAACAGAATACCCTGTGCTGTGCTCGGGGATCAATGGTTCGAGGGTTTGGGGGATAAGTGCCCTCAATATAGGTTAGGGTTTCATTTTTGATGCCTCGCCTTGTAAGCGGGGAGCTTCACTGCATACAAATTATCCCTTTTTTTCCCTTGAATTACTATCAATAATGATTATTTTTTAACTAAACGCTAGGTTAACCAAGAAAGGAGGTGGCTGATATGACACGGATGTTAAAATTAATCCCAGATGGAGACAGTTTTCTGTCTTCGGTACCTGGAACAGGCATATTTGACCGATTCTTCAATGACCTTGAGCTTCCTGCTCTTTTCAATGAAGAGGACATGGTAGTACCAGCGTTTGATATATCTGAAACAGAAAAGGAATACATGATTACGGGTGAAATTCCAGGAATCGATGCTAAGGAGCTTGATATAACACTATTAGATGGTATCCTTACCATTAAAGGAGAGAAGAAAAAGGAAAAAGAAGAGAAGGATGAAAATTACCATCGTGTTGAGCGACATTATGGTTCATTCCAACGAAATTTCAGAATTCCTGAGAAAGTGAAAACAGATAAATTAGACGCAACCTACAAAGATGGTGTGTTAAAGCTCACGCTTCCAAAGGCTGAAGCGAGTGAGGCCAAGAAAATAGAGGTCAAAGAAGAAAATAAGAAGAAAAAGTAAAGACTAAAAGAAGGCATAACAGCCTCATGATGAAGGGGTATTGTTGAGAAAACAATACCCCTTTTTGTATCCATCTATAAACACCACCCCCCAGGTTCCAACACAATCTTATAACCCCTTTCAACTACTTAGAATCCTTAATATCGCTTTTGCACCAGCGGTTTACAAAATAACTCAGAGGGGTACAAAGAGCGTAAAAGACCTTACAATTACAAAAAATAATATCAGACGGAAAGCTCTTGGGCGAAAAATGTATTGTGGATGGCATTCACCGTGGTATTAAAATCCCGAGTTTTCACTATAAAATAAAGGGCTGCCTTTGAGGGACCAAATGAGATCATTTCCACGTTGATATTTTGCCTGGCTACCGCCGTAAAACAGAGGGCAGCAATGCCTTTTCGATGGACAAGACCATCACCTACAATGCTCACGAGTGCCATATCCTCGAGTTTCTCTATTCGTTGATAGGGCCTGGGTTTCAAGGATCTCAAGGCCTGGTACCCGGTCTCTAGATCATTATGCTCCAGGAGGATGCTGATACAGGTCTGGGATGTTACCACCGATTTTATGTTGATGCCGTTCTCAGTAAGCTTATTCGATACACATGCCAGCACGCCGGGACGTGCCCCCACCCCAGATGCGTGAACCTTGAGGATACCTATATCAGTGTCGTGGGCTACGCTCCTTACTCCCATCTTTGGACTCGGGCTATACGCGGTAATCAGGCTCCCCGGGGCATCTGGATCCAGGGCATTCTTAATGACGATATCGAGTTTCTTCTTCCTGAGTGGGTCTATCGCCCGGGGGTGAAGGATCTTGGCGCCGAAATAGGAAAGCTCGGCCACCTCCTCATAGGAAAGCACAGGGATGTGCTGTGCCTCGGGTACCACCTTGGGATCGGCGCTTAGGAACCCGCTCACGTCCTTCCATACCTCGAGCATATCTGCCTCCAGGGCCACCGCGACCACAGCAGCGGAGTAGTCGCTTCCACCACGGCCAAAGGTGGTGATATCGCCTCCCTCGCTCACGCCGAAAAATCCGGGAATGAAAAGGATTGTATCACCATTGAGTGAGCAGTTCACATATCTCTGGAGGTTGTGCTTGGTTTTTCTCATGTTTGCCGATGCATCGCCGTACTTCCCGTCGGTGAGAAGGCCTATCTCATGCGGCAGGAGATAGATTGCCTTGAGCCCTCGAAACTGGAGGGCAGAAGTGAGTAGCTCTACGCAGAAGCATTCGCCGAAGCTGCTGATGGCATCCCTAATGCGGGGGGTGCTCTCCTTGGTGAAGCTAAGCCCATAATAAAGGCGTTCCAGTCGGTCGAGGGACCTATTGAAATTCAGGCTGAATTTCTTGAGGGCTTCACGCTCGGGGATCAAATGACGTGCAACGAGCATGTGCACGTCCTTAGTGTGCCCGATGATCTCGGGGATATTCTCCTCGTTCTCCAGCGCCGCTGATATGCTGTCGATGAGGAAGTCTGTAACACCATTGAGCGCCGAGACCACGATGACTTGCCCACGGCATCGTTGGACCACCATATCGAGGATATGGGCAATGGTCTTTTTTCCCTTTAGACATCCACCTCCAATCTTGAATACCTTCATCTTCTAATTCCCCATTTTACTGAGAGCTTTGCATAACTCATATTTGCTTTACGAGAATGGACTTTTCTTCAGTTCCCTCCGGGGCGTAGGCCCTCCCTTCCGGGACGGAGTCCCCTCCAGGACGGAGTCGGGCCGGAGGCCGAGGCTCCCGGGCTGGTCTTTTCAGCAACGTATCCATGGGGGAGTTTTGCCCCCTCCGAGCGGGAGGCCCTACGAGCGGGAGGCCGCCAGTCACTTCAAAAAAGTCCATCCTCTTCCTGTACAGAGACAAAAATTGTTAGGTTTTGCAAAGCTCTCTTTACTGTACGCAACACGTATTGATAGAAATCCTATTTTGGAAAGAAGTATAGAATAATTATCATTACGTCAAGGCTAAAACATAAGCATGATGGTGTGATTGAGGACTTTTTCATTAGATGCTCGAAAGAAAAAGGGATCATGCCTAGACATTCCCAAAATACTCTTATTCACTTTCTGTCTTTAAACGTAGCATGATAATATGGTATTGTTTTGTACAATCGTTTTAGGCCATGGTTTTAATGTAAATATTTTTTATTATGTGCTGATAAGAGGTTTTAGAGCTAACATCTGCTTTTCGAAAACTATGCTAATAAAAAATACTGTTCACAGAGGTAAGAGCTGCCCGCCCAACAAGGGCATTCAGGAGAATGTGATTGTGCCGCACCTCTTATATCTAGTGAGACCTTTGCATGACCCCTATTGATCTAAAGACGATGGGCTTTTTTTCCGTTCCAAGGCTCCCGGGCTGGTCTTTTCAGCAACCTTCCACCAGTCACTTCAAAAAAATCCATCGTCTTTTTGAGGGTGGTGAAAATCGCCAGGTTTTTCAAAGCTCATAATATTCCTTCGAGGTCTACTTGACACATGATTGACTTTATCCTATATTCCGTTTTCTGAAAAGAGAGTTTTTTTAACTATTAGATAAAT
>JAWOBA010000035.1:0-12823 GCA_046498285.1 Desulfatiglandales bacterium
GGATGACCAGGTTGCGAGGAGGGTGCCCGTGGGGGCCTCGAGCAGGTCGCCTTGAAGAACAAATGGCGAAGACTGAGTCGGAGCGGTGTTTACGGTGTGGACTGATATGTTATAGGAAGGGGGAGTAGGGAGGTTTATAAAATAAAATTTATTCTTGCAAATCTCGTATTGTTTATGTATACTGAATAAAAAAGGAAGGGGGTAGAAGCCATGAAAAAAAGGATTTTGGTTTTAATCACAATTATGATTTCTATAGCATTTTTTACTGGCGTAGGCATCCTTATTGCTACAGATATTCCCGAAGATATGGATTTAAAATCGGATGTGTATGAGACGCACAAAAAGGGGCCTGTACCATTTAGCCATCAAAAACATATTGATAGCAATATTGCCTGCACCGACTGTCATCATACGTGGAAGGAGGGAGAACCTGTTAAGAAATGCTCTGAATGTCACGATCCTTCAGAAACAAAAGGCGAGGCAAAAAAATTAATGCTTGCCTATCATAATACCTGTAAAAAATGCCATATGGATCTAAAAAAGGCCGAAAAGCCTACAGGTCCAACAATGTGTAATGACTGCCATAAGAAGGAATAGGAAATTCTATTAGAGAAGATTGCTATTAGAAAATTTACGTGGAAAGGAAAAGTGGTTAGTCCGTAGATCGAATATCATATACCTGCTTCCAATGGAATGGGTAAAACAGCATGGTCAAAAGAGAAGTGCCGCTCTCGCATCACTGCTAAAGAGCGGCACTTTTTAATCTCTTTAGAATTTAATCTTCTTCAATTTCTGTTACTGTGATAGCATCAGATTCACAAACCTCTATGCAACTCTCACATCCAATGCACTCCTCTGCATTCACAGGAACCGATTTTTCATCCTGTATTTCAAAAACATCTGACGGACAAACATCGACACATTCTTCACAACCGACACATTTATCTTTATCAACCTCTACCTTGAACATACTAAACCCTCCTTGTATAAGATTATTTTGATTCTGTTATGCCTATCTATAAGTAGGATAAATCCTATTTTTAGCAGGCTATGTAACAAAGCCATATTTGCGTGTCAAGAAAAAACATACCATTATTTATTGAAATTTTATATGGAGCTTTCTTGATCTAGGTCCATCAAACTCGCAAAAGAAAATTCCCTGCCATGTGCCTAATTTTAGGTGGCCGGATTCAACAAAAACCATTACTGAATTTCCTATTAAACTACTTTTTATATGAGCAGCAGAGTTTCCTTCCAGATGCCTGTAAGATCCTTCCCAGGGGATCAGCTTATTAAGCAGTGACTGGATATCTGTTGCTACATTCGGATCAGCACTCTCATTAATGGTTATTCCTGCTGTAGTATGTGGTACAAAAAGCAAGCACATCCCATCTTTTAATCCTGATTTGCTCAACTTGTCTTCTACTTCGGAGGTAATGTCTATCATCTCCGTGCGAAATTTTGTTTGAATAGATATTGCAGAAGACATAAAACACTCCACATTATATATTATTCTTTTTCCCCTCTACAACAACCTGATCATGAAATCCATTTTCTTTCAAATAAACATTAACTGTATCGTTACCAGAGGTCTGCCATTCTTTAGCCACATAATTAGCCATTATGGGTAGCTCTCTTTGTTCTCTCCCTCTATCTATGAGAACAGCCAATTCGATCTTTTTCGGTCTGCCAAAATCTATAAGTGCATCCATTGCTGCCCTTGTTGTCCGGCCGGTAAAAAGCACATCGTCTACTAAGATAATCGTTTTGTCATCTATGGAAAAGGTAATCTCGGTACTTTCCAATTTTGGATTAGGGCCTATCCTCGTCCAATCATCGCGATATAAATTGATATCCAGCACACCTGTTGGTGGCTTATCCTTAGCTTTCTTAGAAATTTCATCGCGTAGACGATAAGCTAAAAAAGCTCCCCCGGTCCTAATCCCAATAAAGGCAATATTGTTAAAGATTTATGCTTGGAAATTATCTCTTGCGCGATTCTTTTTAGGGCTTGATTGATACCCTTTTGATCAAGAATAATGTTTCCATCTTTTTTTACTATCATTACTATTGCTCTGATGTAAGAGGACTTTTTATATCAAATAATAATGAAAGGTCAAATATTTTTATTATGTTTATTTATTTTTTGCCCCGAATTTGGAAAATAATTGTGTTTTAATCCGTTGAAGACAGACAAGGATCTCATTTCTCGATCCTTGGGGCGCTTATGGATATTCTCATTAATGCACCGCTGCTCTGCTGCGGGGTAGTTTATTACATTTTCTGAGAAAGTCGGCAGAGAAAAGAGCATGGAGATGTCTTTTTTGCCGTGCCCTCACAACAAAGCCCTGCAGAGGACCGCTTCAAACCGATGCACCTCTCCAGAGGCCTTAGCACTAAGGTACGTAGCCTGTATGCGCTGTTTTGAAGCGCCACTTTCCTGAACCATGCCAGGGCAGAGTCAAAAAAAGCATCTCCATGCTCAGCGGGGTGTTTCTTTCATATATAACCCTGAAGCTAAGTGACGGGGTCTTTTGCGGTTAAGAGAAAATCTTCTTTCGGGGTAATGCATTGATCATCTTGACTTTAAAGAATAGTAATTCTATTATGATACAATAATGAATAATCCTAAATTTCCAAAAAATCCTGATTCGTTAGCATCAACTCTCGGCTACTCTTTCAACAAGAAGGAATTAATTTTACAGGCCTTTAGACATCCCTCTTATGTTTACGAAAAGGATGATCTAGGGATATATGACAATCAAAGGTTAGAGTTTCTTGGCGATGCAGTCATTAGCCTGACTATTAGCCATCTACTTATGGAATACTTTCCAGAATTAAAAGAAGGAGACCTATCTAAATATAGAGCTTCACTAGTAAGTGAAGATGGTCTTTATCGTGTCGCCCATAATTTACAATTAGGCGAGTATCTTCTTTTGGGAAAGGGGGAGGAGCAAACTAATGGCAGAAAGAAACCTTCTATTATATCAGATGCCTTTGAGGCGCTTATTGGAGCAATTTACCTTGATGGCGGCTTCACAGAAGCACTAAGGATAATAACAAATCTCTTCAGTCCACTATTAAACAGCATTAACGTTGGCGAATCAATTAATGACTTCAAGACTGAGTTACAAGAATATTTTCAAGAGGCTTTTCAGTTAATTCCAGAATATAGAATCGAAAAGGAAGTAGGCCCGGATCATAACAAGACCTTTTATGTATCAGTATATTTGAAAGAAAATTTAATTGGGAAAGGGAGAGGAAAAAGCAAAAAGGAGGCGGAACAGAAAGCTGCAAAGGAGGCCCTAGCTTGTCTAAAAAAGTAAAAAAATGTTTTATCATACCCATATTTCTTCCCCATCAGGGCTGCCCACATAGATGTGTATTTTGCCAGCAGCAAACCATAACTAATGTTTCTGGAAAACAGACTACACCAGATGAGATAAGAAATACTATTGACTTAGCAATAAACTCGAAATATTTTCCTCCCCAAAAATCAAAAGAAGTTGCATTTTACGGAGGTACCTTTACATCCCTGCCAATTGAGACAATGACCAACATGTTAGAAGCTGTTAGTCCTTACATAAAAAAAGGTATCATACAATCGATTCGCCTTTCTACGCGACCAGACTCACTCAGCGAAGATAGACTCAACATACTCAAGGCCTTTAGTGTATCAACTGTGGAGCTTGGAGTTCAATCCATGGACGATAGGGTTCTACAGCTTTCCAATCGAGGGCATACATCGCAAGATACTGTTAGCGCAATTAAAATACTTAAAGAAAGAGGTTTTACCGTTGGGGCACAACTAATGCCTGGTCTGCCAGGAGATTCTGAGAAGATATTCATGCATACCATTGATAAAGTTATTGATCTAAAACCTGATGTGGCCAGACTTTATCCAACACTTGTTATTAGGGGCACAAAGCTTGCTCAATGGTATGCAAAAGGAAAATATGCACCTATGGGACTTTCAGAGACGATCAGTCTTTGTCAAGAGGCCTGCATGCGATTGGAAAATGCCGGGATTCCCGTTATCAGGATTGGGCTGATGTCGTCTCCATCTCTCCTTGAAAAAGGGGAAATAATTGCCGGCCCATGGCATCCATCTTTAGGATTTCTGGTTCGTTCTGCTATGCACCTCGAAAAGATACGACCATATCTTGCCTCAATGGGTGATGCAAAGACTATATTGCTCCATGCCCCTCAAAAGGAAATTCCCCTTCTTATGGGTCACAAAAAGAGTGGAGTGAGGCATATAGAAACTATCACAGGAGCCATGATAAAGGACATTATCCCTGATGATTCAATTCCCTGTGGGGAGGTTGCTATCAAGGCCTTATGACTATTACTCACTTCTATTGACGATAAATTGATTTAATTTCAAAAGGGATTCTTTTACTGATGAGTCAGGGAATAGGCTGAGTTGAGTTTCAGCAAGGTCAGCATAGGCTTGGGCATCTTCATGACATTTATGAATAGCACCATTATCTTTCACAAGTCCGATTATTCTAGCATAATCTTTTTCTGAGGCCTGACCATTCTTAAATAAATGCTCCAGCCTGTCTTTTTCCTTTTTGTCTAGGTAAGCAAGTGTATAAATTAAGGGAAGAGTAATTTTTCCCTCTCGCAGGTCATTACCTATGGGTTTACCAGCTTTTTCAACAGTAGATGTATAGTCAAAGATATCATCAACAATTTGGAAGGCAATACCTACATTGAGGCCAAAGTTTTTCAATGAATTAATATTGCTTTTCTTTGCGCCAGCCATTATGCCACCACTTGCGCAGGCAGCAGATATAAGGGCAGCTGTTTTAGATGTAATGATTCCCATATATTCGTTTCTTGTTATATTCCAGTTATGGGTATTAACTAATTCCAGCATCTGGCCCTCTGTCATTTTGGTAGCAGTATCTGCAAGAATTTTTAAAAATTTAATATTATCCTGCTCAACTAATATTCTCGAAGATTTGGAAAAGAGAAAATCACCCACTAAGACGGCCGCAGAATTCCCCCAGATTTGATTTGCTGATAATGTGCCTCTTCTGATAGAGGCATTATCAAGGACATCATCATGTAGAAGGCTCGCTGCATGGAGACACTCAAAAATGGCGGATATGGTATATATATCTTTCTCGTTATAATTACAGAGTTGACAGGATAAAATAAAGAATAATGGCCTTAATCTTTTTCCCCCACCAAGTACACTATAATTTCCTATTTCTTTTATCAGAGAGACATTAGAGTCAAGGATTTTATCAAATTCTTCGTTTATCCTGCTAAAGTAAAGGTCAAATTGGTCTAAAAAATTAGAGTTCTCTTTCATGATTTATTTTTTATTTTATTTTTTCCTATTTCCACCTTCAGTGCTCATCTGTCAACCATATATAAACTGTAAATAGTTGTCAAAGTAATTATAGAAGTTATTATAATTCTTAGATAAAAATGGCCATGAGGCCATGGACTTTTATGCCAGGATTAAAAGTAAACACCTATTTGCTTTGGCCAACAAGCTCACCTTTATCCATAGAGTAAGAGGATAGGGTAAATCATTTTTTAGTCCCATTTAAGGTTATTTATTATTGATATCACCAATTATTTCCTATACTGTAAAAGAAAAATGTATTGGAAGGAATAATTTATGCAGGCTGGAATCCAGAGTTTCAAACTAAAGGAAAAATTTCTTCCCTTTGAAAAGAAAATGATTGATGAGGGACTTCCTCCCCTTATTATAGATACATTTAGGTTTTATTTTGAAAAGCTTATAAACGGAGAGAGAGGAATGATATCAAGGAAGGATATTATTCCGATTGAAAAAGATGATATAACCGATTTGGAAATGATAGGTAGGTTTGCCAAACAGAGCCGCCTCGTGATTAAGGAGACAGTGATAATTAAGTTGAATGGTGGTCTTGGAACAAGTATGGGCCTGTCAAAGGCCAAATCACTCATTGAAGTAAAGAATGGATTGACTTTTCTTGACATTATTGCTCAACAGGTTTTAAGCGCTCGGGAGAAATATGGGGCAAATATCCCTCTTGTGCTTATGAATAGCTTTAAAACAGATGAAGATAGTAAAAATTTTCTTTCCAAATATCCTAATCTAGCCTCTGATATCCCCCTATCCTTTTTACAGCACAAGTTTCCAAAGGTCCTTAAAGAAAACCTCAGACCTGGTGCCTGGCCTCTTGACCCAAGTTGTGAATGGAACCCTCCGGGGCATGGTGATATCTACTTTGCCTTAATCACTTCAGGTATGCTGAATCAATTACTTAGCAAAGGCTATAAATACGCCTTCATATCTAACTCTGATAATCTTGGAGGAGTGCTGGACGAGGCAATACTTGGTTATTTTGCCTCACACAATTTTCCATTTATGATTGAGGTTGCAGAAAAAACGGACACGGATATCAAAGGTGGGCATTTGGCCCGGCTGAAGGACGGCGGTTTCATTCTCAGAGAAATAGCCCAATGCCCAGAGAAAGAACTCGAAGAGTTCCAGGATATTAATGTATATAAATACTTTAATACCAACAATATATGGATTAATCTTTTATCTTTAAAAGAACAACTTGAAAAAACGAATAACGTTCTTGGACTACCTATGATTATTAATCCTAAGAGAATTGATCCAAAGGATGACTCCTCTCCAGAAGTTTACCAGATTGAAACTGCTATGGGCTCAGCACTCTCAGTTTTTAAAAACGCTTCAGCTATAAGAGTGCCGAGAATAAGATTTTTTCCTATCAAAAAATGTCAAGATCTCTTTGCCCTCTGGTCTGATTGCTATGTGATGACACCTGATAGTAGAATAACCCGAAATCCTAAGCGGAGATTTGGAACTCTCAAGATAGATTTGGATGATAGATACTATAAAAAGATTGACCAGTTAAAAGAACGGTTCCCGCATGGTGCACCTTCTCTAATTGATTGCAGCTCACTGAGTATTAAGGGGAATGTTTATTTTGGTAGTCAAATTACAGTAAAAGGGGATATACATATTATTAGTTCTTCCTCAAGGAAGGTTTATGTACCTGATGGGATGGTAGTTAATAAGGATCTCGTTTTTGATTAACATTTAAATCAAGCAGATAATGTTAGATATTCGTCCACAAAATGAAAAGATAATTAAGTCTATCCAGGATATTGCAATCATCTTAACTGGAGCAAGTGAATTCGTATGCAAAAAAAGGATGCTTAAAAGATTTTCAAGGACTATTGAGGAGAGCCTCAGAAAATTAGAAGATAATGTTGCTTACCTTAAGAACCAATTTCAAGGGAATTTTCCTGACGAATTGAATCCAGATAGCTCACTATCAACAATTAGAGATTTGGCAGTAATGCTCAAGGAAGATAATGCTGATATTGAAGAGATATGTCGGTCAGGAGAATTGGGGGCTAAATTAGATGTAGGAGTAACTGAAATAAGAAGTTCTATGAAGAATATCTTTGATGCCCTCAGTGAAGGTACCCCCAGATATACTATTGTTGATAGGTTTACTGAATATGGGGGGAGGATAAAATTATTTCTCTTGCGTATTTCCCGTTTAGTTTCAAAAACAGGAAGAGCACAGATAGAAAGAGTAAAAGAAGCCAGGGAACGGGCAGCAAGAGACAAAGAAGCTACAAAACGAGTAGCCAGAGAACAAGCAGCCAGGGAGCAGGAAGCTAGAGAACAGGAAGCTCGGGAACGAACAGCTAGGGAGCAGGAAGCCAGAGAGCAAGAGGCTAGAGAAAAGGCCGCTCGGGAGCAGGAAGCTAAAGAGCAGGAAGCCACAGAGCAAGAAGCCAGGGAACAAGCAGCTCGAGAGCAAGAAGCCAGGGAACAAGCAGCTCGAGAGCAAGAGGCCAGGGAACAAGCTGCTAGGGAGCAAGCCGCCAGAGAACAGGAAGCTAAGGAGCAAGAGGCTAGAGAAAAGGCCGCTCGTGAACAAGCTGCTGGAGAGCAAGAAGCTAAAGAACAGGCTGCTCGGGAAAAGCCCTCCGGAGATACTATTTTTAATAGATTTGCTGAATATGGGGGGAGGATACAATTATTTCTTTTGCGTATTTCCCGACGACTTACAAAAACAGCTAGTCTAAAAATAGCTAAGGTGAAAATAGCCAGGGAGCAGGCAGCCAGGGAAAAAGAAGCCAGGCTACGAGAAGCTAAAGAGCAAGAGGCCAAGGAACAAGCTGCTAGGGAGCAAGCCGCCAGAGAGCAGGAAGCTAAGGAGCAAGAGGCTAGAGAAAAGGCCGCTCGGGAGCAGGAAGCTAAAGAGCAAGAAGCTAGAGAACAAACAGTTTGGGAGAAGACCCCCAGGTATACTATTGTTGATAGGTTTGCTGAATATGGCGGGAGGATAAAATTATTTCTCTTGCTTATTTCCCATTTAGTTTCAAAAACAGGGAAGATTTTTCTTGGAGCAATTTTAGTTTTTGTTTTTTCTTTTGTTTATTTAGCGTTCACCATTGAAACGGAAGATGCGGTGCTTAAAGATATAAAAAAGGATCTCACTTATATAGAAAACCAAAAAGATATACTCGCAAAGCAGAAACAGGAATATAAAAAAATAACCGAAAAGATCAAGTCTCTTTACCAACCTGAGATGGACAGGCAGGATAAAATAGAATGGTTAGATTTGTCCTTAGAGGAAGAAAAAACCAGAGAGCTTATAGATCAAACTATGCTCTCCATAGAAAAAATGGAGAAAGAGATCGCAGAGAAGAATAAAAAGGCAGAAGAGATTCAGAACAAATCATTTTTCCAAAAGTTATTCAGAAGATAGAATTGTGAGTACTATTTCATATCATTAAGTGCTGAAAATTGCTTTTCTTGGTTCTTCTCGCTAAGACATTCCAGTGTAAAGAATCTCTTGCCAGTCGAACAAGGACTGGCTTGTATGCTGCAGCATCACTGTAAGAGACAGCTATAGAGGCAGCTACCTTTATTTCTTCATATGATAGGTTCCCTTTTGCTAAAATAGTAGGACCAGGAAATGATTCCACCACTAAAACCGTGTCTGCTGCATCTATTAAAGAAGTAATAATCTCATTTTCTTTTTGATTTCTCCCCACTATAATTTTTACTCTTTCATTAAGCCTGAAATGTCTCCCCCATTTTAGAAGCTCTATGTCTCGCCGGGAAAATGCTGGATTGTGGATTAGCAAATCCTGTAGCCGGCGGGAAAACACGATATCTGTCAACAAGCACCCTCCTGCTGGCGACGGATACTCTTTTATTCCAAATTTTTTTGCTAATTCTATTTGTGGCTTCCGAGAACGACCTGAAAGCCCTAATAATTTTTCCCTCCTTATCCAGCCTTTTTTTTCGGGAAGCGTTTCTGGCAGTCTTTTTGCTGAAAGGGGTCTTAGGATGAGATCTTTAAAACCGGAATCATGAGAAATAAGGGAAAGAGATCTTAAATTTTGTGACATAGGACGTTGCCCCAGTACCTCACCGCTTATGAGAAAGTCTGCTCCTTTCTCATTCAGCATCTCGCCGGCTATTTCGATCATGAGCTTATGACAGTCTATGCATGGGTTTAACCCTTTTCCATGCCCATGTTGTGGACTCAGTACTATTGGAAGAAACCTATGTGTGATGTCTATGACTTGCAGGGGGAGGCCGATATAATTGGCAGATTGGGCAGCCTTCTCGGAAGTGAAAAATAAAGTCTCAAAAAAGATTCCAATGACATCAACATGTTGCTGTTCGATGATTTTAACAGATAAGATACTATCGAGGCCACCAGAGAATAGAGATAAAGCTTTCATGAAAGAACCTCACTAACATTCTAAAACCTATTTTCCTAAGCAAATTTTTCCTTTTCTATCTACCGCTCCAACACGGTTCTGCCTGGACCCAACTCGAAAAGTAATCGTTGAATTGATTTCTCTTACAAGATAATGCATGAATAACAGCACCTTTCAGCCAAGTCGCCCTAGCACGGGTCATACCCACTAGATACGGGATTTTCGACATTTCGTATGTATGGTAGAAATATCTTTTCATCGAATGAATATCTGATTGCGATAAAGAGCAGAAAATTTGAAACTCATATTTGACTAACTCGTAAACAGTCTTTTGCGAGCACATTATATTTAGTTTATCAGGCAGCAAGAATGAATCAAGCAAAAACCTTGTCAATAAATGAATAAAAAATGTAATGATTGACGGATTTATTTTCCTCTGTTATCTAGATAGCGACGAAGTGAAAAGCTATTTTTTTGTCATTTCGAAGGCAGGGAGAAACCTTCCATAATATTATTAATAATTTGATATAATATTAATCTTATTCGAAAGGAAAGCTTTGCTTAGTTTTTCTTCAGTTACTAAGATAGGATAACGCATACATCTTTGAGAGAGCCATTATGAGGGTTTTTGGGCCAGTTCCATCAAGACGATTGGGTTCCAGCCTTGGGATAAATAATATACCGCCCAAGGTTTGCAGCTATTCCTGTGTTTATTGTCAGATAGGTAAGACAATAAGATTACAATCTGAGAGGCAGGCGTTTTATGAGACAGATGATTTAGCGAGGGAGATAAAAGAGAAGGTCAATGAAGTAAAAAAAAGAGATGCAAAAATAGATTACTTAACCTTTGTCCCTGATGGTGAGCCAACACTGGATAGCAACCTTGGTAGAATTATTGAAGTTATTAGGCCATTCCATATAAAAATTGCTGTTATTACCAATGCATCTCTCATAACTCGTAAAGATGTGAGAGAAGAGCTGCAAAAGGCAGATTTGGTTTCTTTAAAATTAGACGCAGCGACTAAAAAAACATGGCTAAGAATTGACAGGCCACATAAGTCATTGGATCTTAAAGTAATATTAGATAGTATGATCGAATTTGCAGAGGGATTTCAGGGTGAGATCATTACAGAAACCATGCTTCTTAAGGGAATGAATGACAGTTATAAAGAGATTAAAAAAATAGCCGATTTTTTAACCTTACTAAAACCAGCAAAATCCTATATTTCTATCCCAACCAGACCAACAACGGTAAAAGGGGTGTTATCTGCCAGTGATGAAGCTCTCAATATAGCCTACCAGGTCTTTAAAGAAAATGTAGCAAATGTCGAATATATAATAGGCTATGAAGGAAACGAATTTGGATTCAGTGGTAATGTTGAGGAAGATTTATTGGATATTACCTCAGTTCATCCTATGAGAGAAGAGGCTGTCAGAGAATATCTAAAAAAGGCACATACAGATTGGCACGTAATAACTGATTTGATAAAAAAGGGCTCCTTAAAAGAAGTGGAATATCAGGAGCATAAATTTTACATGAGAAAGTTGCCAGGCAAGGCCTGATTGTCATCAAAACTGGAAAACAGATTAGACTAAAGAAGCAGATCGTTTCAATAAATTGTGGGGGAGGAAAAGTACCCGCCCGTTTTTACCCGGGCGGGTTTCTTGCTTAATCAGAAAGCCATCCGTAGATTGCCCTGAATACAAGGTCATGGGATTTTTCCAAGACCAATCCGTGCGAGGCATTGCCAATTAACATGTATGCCTTTTTTTCTGCAGTACAGTCTTTAAAGCCCTTCATTGCATCTTCTAAATCGACAAAAACCTCATACTCACCAAGCATAAAAAGAATAGGGCATTTAATCATGGGTACATACTTTGCGTGACGACCGTCTCTGGCATCTATGAAAGGACCAGTAGGAATTTCTGGAGTTCTTTTCTCCACAATCTCAACAAATTTATCTAAAACATTTTCATCATACTTATACCAGAGTCCTTTTGCAGACACAGGATTCGACGGAACAAAGGTTTTACCTGTTTCTGCCATATGGCTTAAATCATGAACCGACTTTTTAACCTTGTCATTAACTGTTTTATATGGGAGCCCCATTAACACCATCCGTTCTACTTCTTCTGGATAATGCGCAGCAAGTGACAGAGAAATCGTTGTTCCAAAAGAGAGGCCAACCAAATTGATCTTATCAACATTTTCCTTGGCCTGAATAAAGTCAGCAACTGCCTTCATATCCTTTCCACAATTATCTGCACTGACGTCTAGTCCAGTTGTTTTCGAACTCTTGCCATAACTCCTATGATCTACAGCATAGGTAACGAATCCCTTAGAAACGAGGTAATCCATTAAATTATAACCTTTTATAGGTAGATTATAAACCGTAGATCCACTTTTAACCCAGGGAATAAGAAGCACTACTTTTGTCGGCTTATATTGAGACGGAGCCTTTCTTACAACATAAATAGTTGGGCCATCTGGGCTTTTCACTCTATATTCATTTTGTACAGGTTCAGTAGCCTTTCTCGTCTCTAAACCTGCGCACCCATAAAAAAGTGAAATAGATAAAAAAAGTACTCCTACAATTATTAATGTCCTTTTCATTCCTTTACCCCCTTTTCTAAAATCAAGCAGGTTATGCAAACGTATTTTCCTCCCCTTATATACTAAGAATTTCAAGAAATTACCTTTAAGGAACTATCAGTTTTTTTTGTCTATAAGTCAATGCCTGAGTATTACCTGACCCTGAGCGCTCTTTTTGAGACCTTTGCATAACCCCTATTGATCTAAAGACAATGGGCTTTTTTTCAGTTCCGGGGCTCTCGGGTTGGTCTTTTCAGCAACGTATCCATGGGGGAGTTTTGCCCCCTCCGCATTGCCCCGATAAATCGGGGCCTGCGGGTTCCCCCATGGATACATTACGAAAAGACAGCACCCTTCCACCAGTCACTTCAAAAAAGTCCATCGTCTTTTTGAGGATGGTGAAAATCGCCAGGTTTTTCAAAGGTCTCCCATTGTCTTTTTTTTATGACATACTTTTTCAGGTTTTGCAATATCTAAATATAACCCCTGATATGC
>JAWOBA010000082.1:0-18629 GCA_046498285.1 Desulfatiglandales bacterium
GTGCAGCTTGATGGCGGCCAGAGTAGTATCACCAGGTACCATGTTCTTTGCTACTAATGTTGTGTCGAGACCTTTGCATAACCCCTATTTATCTAAAGACGATGGGCTTTTTTCCAGTTCCAAGGCTCCCGGGCTGGTCTTTTCAGCACCCTTCTCTCCGAGCGGGAGGCTCTACGAGCCGGAGGCCACCAGTCACTTCAAAAAAGTCCATCATCTTTTTGGGGATGCTGAAAATCGCCAGGTTTTTCAAAGGTCTCAGTTTATTATGTTTTAAGGTATGGATTTAAAGATAGAGTTTCAATCTGGCATGTTACTCAAAAACAGTAAAACCATACCTATTTATGCATGGGTGTGGTTTTAGTTTGTGCCTATCCCCTATTTCTGGTAGGGGGGAATACCTAGTTACCATCTTGCAATCTATCTCCGTGAAATATTTAAGATTGTAGGTATTTTCATGTAGCCATTCTTTCCCTGCGGTGGGTGGATAAACTAATGGAGCAGTGGAGTACCACTTCGTATAAAAAACTAAACTATTCCCACAAATCTAAGTCAATAAGCCCTATACGGACGGCGTATTTTGTGAGCCCTACCTGACCCTGAACGCCTGTTTTGCGGACAATGTTTGCCCTATGGTTTTCTACGGTTTTTCTACTTATATATAAGGTATCGGCCACCTCCTGGTTGGAATGGCCTTCAGCCAAAAGTCTAAGCACTTCCCTTTCCCTTTCTGATAGCGGGTCTGACTGTTTTCTGATCTCTCTTTTTGATTTGTCGCTAAAATAATCGGACAAAACTTGATCTGCAATAGGGGAGTCAAGATAATACCCACCATTGTGGACTGTCTCTATGGCAGACAGCAAATTTTCTTCATCAGAATCCTTGAGAACATATCCTTTGGCACCTGCCTTTAAAACCTGATCAATATACGCCTTTTTGGCATGCATGGAGAGAACAACAACCTCTGTATCCGGAAATCGTTCTCTGATATGGCGGGTGGCCTCAATTCCATCCATTTTTGGCATTGCTATATCCATAATGACTATTTCTGGCTTGTATTTTCTGGCCGCCTCAAGGGCCTCGTCTCCATTGTCAGCTTCTGCAAGAATCTCAATATTTTTCTTTTCTGAAAGAAGTGATTTTAAGCCTTTTCGGAAAATCCGGTGATCATCAGCTAAAATAATCTTTATTGTATCACTCATGTCTTCACTCCTTTTTTAAAGATGCTATGAGTTTTGTGCCCTTTCCCGGAGTGGATATAATCTTCAAATCTCCTCCAATAAGGGCCACTCTTTCTCTCATGCTCAAGAGGCCAAGGGATTTTGTCTGTAATGGGGAAAAAACATCATCCACTAAAAACCCTACACCATTATCCTCGATAACAGCATTTATTGTGCTCTCTGATAATGTAAGAGTTAGATAAGCCTTTGTTGCCTTACTATGTTTCAAAATATTATTTAATCCTTCCTGGAAAAGTCTGTATATAGTGATTTTAGTTATAGACTGAAGCGGTTTTTGTATTTGTTCAATATCCCATGTAATGTTTATCTCTGAATATGATTTAAAATCTTGGCAAAGCTCTTCCAAAGCAGATGTAATCCCTAAATCTTCAATTAAAGGCGGATGGAGTGTATGTGAGAGTCCCCTGATTTCCTTTATCGCTTTATTTATAAGATCTGAAATTTCACTCACCTGATCCTTTATGACAGCAAGCTCGTCCGGTATCTTTTTATACGTTCTGGAAAGGGCCATCTTTATGGCGCTTAAAAGTTGCCCAATATTATCATGAATCTCTCTTGATATAGACTCTCTTTCCCTTTCCTGAATGTCTATGATCTGTCTGGTCAAGGATTTTATCTGTTTTTCTGCATTTTTTGTCTCGGTTATATCTTGAAGGGTCTCTACAGCACCAATTAATCTACCTTTAGAATCTGTGATCGGGGCCGCTGTAAAATGAAGCCATTTACCAGTCTTGCCTAGATGGGGAAAATAATCTACAGCCTGATATGCCCCTTCTATCAAATTAGATGCTCTGTACTTCCCCGGATACCATTGAGAGATATTATTTATCTTTCCATCTACCAGCAAATCAGCCATGCATGGCCTTTTTTTATGGTAAAAGGCCTTCCAGTGATGATCAGTCCGATTCACATCCTTAGCCTTGATCCCGCTATACTCTTCCAGGGCCCTGTTCCAGTATATAACTCTATGAGTATTATCAATAACAAACATGAGGATAGGTGAACCATGTAATATATTCTTTAATTTCTCCTCATTTTTTTTAAGTGCCTCCTCTGCCCATTTGCGTTCAGCAATTTCTTTCGTAAGCGAATCACGGGAAACAGTGGTGATATGTAAGTCGTGGGCCATTTTATTAAAGGCACCAACAAGATTGCCTATTTCATCCTTTGCGGCATAGTTAATCTCGATAGGTTCGAGATCTCCCCGTGAGATTCGCAATGCTGCTTCAGACACCTCTGAAATAGGTCTTGAAAACTTTCCGGAGATAACAACAGCAAACAGGGATACGAAAAGGGCAATGCCTAACGCTAAGAAAATCAAGGCATTCCGTATTATATACGCTGCCTTAAAGGCCTCTGAAGTAGGTTGTGTGACGATAATACCCCAACCCCAGCCATCAAAACCCCCATCGCCCTTTAAAGCGTACCTCGCGCTGATGACATCCTCACCCCTGTCAGTGGTATACTTCGAGATCCCCGTCCTGCCCGCAAGCAGATCCTTGATCACTGGAAACTCATGGAGGCGGTGAGCCGTTAGAAATTCCCTTTCATCCGGCCCCGCAATTATCTGCCCCCGCCGGTTGAGCAAATAGGCATGGTTATCACCTACATATCTTTCATCAAGCACCTTCACCCTCTCGATGATGTGATCCATGTTTACCCTCGTGGCCAAAACACCGAGGACTTCTTTGCTGTTCTTATCGATGATGGATGTGTTGAATCCGATCACCATCTCCCATCTTGCTGTTTCCGCACGATAGGCATCCAGAGCTACCACCTCGTTATCCGCACCTTGTTTTGTTCTTTGAAACCACTCGGTTCCTGACCTCGATTTCCCCATGAGTTCTTTCAGCGTACACGCTATGATAGTTCCATCTGGATCAAGCATGGCGATCCCCTTGTAAAAAGGGTAGACCTCATGCACCTCATCGATATAGCCCTGTATTGCCTGCGTGTTTTTTTCCCTTAGCACACCAGCCTGGGAAAGGATCCGGATATCCTGATAGCGGGAGCTTACATAATAAGATATTTTCTTTCCACAATCCCTGGCAAGGTCACTTAAGTGTGCCTCTGTATTTTTTTCACATTGGTTTTTGGTGATATAAAAGGAAATCGTTCCACCGATTATTATAGGAAGTAAAGACAACACCAAGAAGGATATGAGGAGTTTTTTACCAATTCCGAATTGTTTTCCTCTTTGTTTTTCCATATCATTTTTTTGGGTGTGTCAGGTTTATCATAAAATAATTTTACCACCACTAATATATAAACAAATCAAGTTGAATCTGTTATAAACCAACACCTGCGACAGGGCTCTTACAGGTAGGGCAATATCCATCCTCTATGATATTTTTCACTATCGAGTAACCCCACCTTTCAATCAATAGCTCACCGCAGTTGTAACAGTATGTGCTTTCATTTCCTTGTCCCGGCACATTCCCCTCAAAAACATAATGGAGACCTGCGTCTATGCCTATTTTTCTTGCCATATGTAATGTTTCTATTGGTGTGCGTGGTTGTTCTGTTAATTTATATGTTGGGTAGAATTGGGATATGTGCCAGGGAATATTTTTATCTACATCTCCTATAAACTTGGCTATCTGTTGTAACTCATCTTTACTATCATTAAGTGTTGGAATAATCAGAGTTGTTACCTCAACCCATATCCCTAGCTCTTTGGCGAGTTTAATATTTTCCAGGACCGGCGTCAATCGGCCACCACATATCTCCTTATAAAATGAATCAGTAAAGGCCTTTAAATCAATATTAATACCATCAAGGTATGGTGAAATTTCTCTCAAGGCCTCAGGGGTCATAAACCCATTACTCACGAAGACATTTTTAATCTGCTTACGGTGAGCTATCTTTGCTGTGTCATAGGCAAGCTCAAAAAATACAGTAGGTTCAGTATAGGTATAGGCAATCGATTTGCAGCCGGAATTATCGGCCTCCCTTACTATTTCCTCTGGGGAAATCTTGGTGCCGACAATGTATTTTTCTTTTTCTGTTGACAATTGGGATATATCATAGTTCTGGCAATGCTTACATGTGAAATTACATCCAACGGTTGCGATAGAATAAGCCTTGGACCCCGGAAAGAATTGGAATAGGGGCTTTTTTTCAATAGGATCGATATGTGACGCTATGATCTTATCATATACGAGGGTAAAGAGGGAACCGTCAATATTCTGCCTTACCCCGCAGATTCCATAATTCCCATCCTTTATAATACACTGATGATTGCACAGGTTGCATTTTACCTTATTATCAGAGAGTTTTTTATAGAACATTGCTTCTTTCATGATTCTTGCCTTCCTTTAGATGTGATTTTATTGTTAAATCACTTTAAACTATATTTTAATTTTCTCAAATGAACATACTATTATTAAATTACTTCAAGAAAATAGGGGTGTCAAGATATGCCATAAGTTTTCATTGTTGACGTAGATATCCTGAGTTGCTACATCAATAACAATGAGAAATAATACTATAAAGATTATGTTGATAAACTTTTTTGTTTATTTCACTTTCCGTTCATTTCTGTTGGTAATCTATTGCTTACCATTTCGGTTAGTTGCCTTTTTTGGCACCTTATTAGGGAAGACATATTACCATATTGATAGAAAGAGGCAGAGATTTATCAATGCCAATATATTGGTGGTTTTCGGAAAAAAGCTGCAAGGTAAAAAAAAAGAAAGCGTGGGCAGAGAGGGCTGTGAACATCTTGCCATGTATATTTTTGACCTTTTAAAATTAGACAAGATAATTACTGCTGAGAACTATAGTAGGTTTATCGAAATTGCAGGATCATCACACCTAATGAAATCAATTCAAAGGGGTAAAGGTACAATTATCATCACAGGCCATTTTGGTAATTTTTACCTTTTTCGATATCTATCCTACCTCAATATTCCCCCGATGGCTGCTGTTATAAGGGAGTTAGATAATCCTTACCTGGAACATTTTCTGAGTTCCATTTTTCATAAGCTTGGTGTAAATGTTGAGCGACCAGACGGTGCCGTAAATACCATGCATCAATTGCTTTTAAAAAATGCTATTGTGGTAACCCTTGCTGATCAGAAGGCAGGCGGCAACAAAAGGGTTGGTAGGCACGGTGTTGTGGTTGATTTTTTTGGTATTCCATCCCAGACACATATAACAGCTCCGCTTCTTGCAAGGCGTACAGGGGCTAGCATACTACCCTTATTTGTTATAAGAAAGGGACCAGGAAGATATAGGATAGAGATCAATGAGCCTTTGGAAGTCGCTTATAGTTCTGATGAGGTAAGCGACTTGAAACGTAATGCACGAAAAATAAATAAAATCTTTGAGGATTATATCATGAACTATCCTCAACACTGGTTTTGGTTGCACAGGAGGTGGAAGGATATATCTGGTCTAGAAGATCTCTATAACACCAATAACCCTCTTAAACTATTAGAGAACTTCCGTCGTGATAAGGGTGCAGGTTAGATATAAGGAGAAGGCTATTCATGGATATAAAAGAATTACAGAGCGAGATAAGACGACTTCTAAAGAAAAAAAATGCTATCCTTTTAGTTCATAATTATGAAAGACCGGAGATACAGGATATTGCTGATTTAACGGGAGATTCCCTGGGATTATCAATTGAGGCGTCTAAAACAAAGGCTAAGATAATAGTTTTCTGTGGTGTTCATTTTATGGCAGAGACAGCTTCTATTGTCTGTCCGGACAAAACAGTCCTTCTGCCAGTCATATCGGCTGGCTGCCCTATGGCGGATATGATAACTGCACCAGCATTAATCAAGAAAAAAAAGGAGTTGCCCGGCGTTCCGGTGGTCAGCTATGTTAATTCCCCTGCCTCAGTTAAGGCAGAAAGTGATATCTGTTGCACATCAGCCAATGCTATTCAAGTTGTTAGATCCCTTGTTAACCATGATACGATCCTTATGACCCCTGATAGGAATCTGGCCCACTATACCCAGAGATACACCGATAAGAAGATAGTTTATTGGGAAGGATACTGTCCTTATCATGATGCGCTGACACCTGAGCAGGTACAAAAAGTTAAGGATACCTATCCTGAGGCAGTGTTTTTGGCTCATCCTGAGTGCAGGCCAGACGTCATTGACCTTGCAGATGAGGCCAAAAGTACCTCAGGAATGTTAGAGTATGTAAAAAAGTCTCCGCATAAGGAGTTTATCATTGGAACAGAAACCGGGATCATTCATACTCTCAAAACACAAAATCCAGATAAGACCTTTATTCCAGCTGATGAAAAGATGATCTGTACGGATATGAAAAAGATTCATCTCAGGGATATTGTGAAGTCCCTTTTACATGTATCTCCTGTTATAAAGGTAGCAGAAGAGATAAGGCGAAGGGCAGTCAAGGCCATAGAGAGGATGCTTGCCGTTCCGCGGGATTGAAATAATGAGAAAACTTTTCTGGATAACAGTCTTTAGTATATCTATGGCCCTTGTGGAAGCAGGTATAGTTATATATTTACGGGCCATATATTATCCAGATGGGTTTTTATTTCCTTTGGAGATGATGACTATTCGGCATTTTGTACTTGAGATTGGAAGAGAAGCGGCAACTATTGTAATGCTTATTTCAGTAAGTGCTCTCATCAGTAAAAAGTTCTGGGAACAATTCGCCTATTTTCTTATCTGTTTTGGTTTCTGGGACATATTTTATTATGTATGGCTCAAGATAGCTATTGGATGGCCTTTATCTTTATTGGATTGGGATATCCTATTTTTAATACCCCTGCCCTGGATTGGTCCTGTAATTGCTCCTGTATCTGTTGCCATAATAATGATTTTAGCCGGACTATTAATTATATTTCTTTTTCATAAAGGATATGATTTCCAACCCTCATTTTTAGCATGGGTCCTGACCATAATAGGCACTCTTATCATTCTCTATTCTTTTATGAGGGATACTGCGGCTAGTCTTCATCAGCATATGCCTTTGCCATACAGATATGAGGCGCTAATAACAGGGGAATTTCTTTATTTTTTAGCAATTTTAGCTTCCTGGAGAAATACGGTTTCTAAGGCTGGATAAAAGGAGAATATTAGTGAAAAAGGTTGAGTCTAATTTAGAGTACCTTCGTAAACTGTTTATCATGCCTGACACTACGGATAAATTTATGGAGTTTGGGCATGCTGTATTAGAGATGATTCATGAATTTTTTCAGGAAAAAAAAGGCCTTCATAAAAAAACTACATTGCCTGAGTTAGCCCAGATATTTGATCAGATCTCGACACCAGAAAAACCTCATCTCATAAGGGATGTGCTCCAGGAGATCAAAGACAAGGTTACTGTTCATTCTGTTAAGGTTGGAAGTCCCTACTATATTGGGCATATGACCAGTGCTATCCCCTATTTTATGATACTTTTAGAGATAATTATCGCTGCACTTAACCAAAATCAGGTAAAGATAGAAACTGCAAAGTCCTCGAGTTTTGTAGAAAGAGAGCTTATTGCCTGGATGCATAGGATTATTTTTAATCGTAATGATGTATTTTATCGTAAAAATATTCATAACCCCAGTATTGCTCTTGGCAATGTAACATCAGGGGGCACAATAAGCAACCTGACTGCACTCATGGTTGCCAGGGAAAAGGCGTTTCCTGCTGATAGAAATTTTCCTGGTATCAGAAAAGCCGGAATAGAAGGTGCATTGCATTATTATGGTTACTCAAGAATGGTTGTGCTTGTTTCCAGAAGGGGTCATTATTCAATTAGAAAGTCGGTAAATCTTCTCGGCCTTGGAGAAAAAAATGTTTTATACATACCAGTTGACACCTATAATCGGGTTAATATTAGGGCCTTGAGAAGAACTATACAAAAGATTAAAAGGAGTGATCTGGAGGATGGTAAAAAAACTAAGATTATGGCCATAATAGGTATTGCTGGCACAACCGAGACAGGTAATATAGATAACCTTATGGAACTAGGTGATATTGCCAGAAAAGAGAATGCATACTTTCATGTAGATGCTGCCTGGGGCGGCGCTGCCCTTATAGTGAATGAATATAGATCACTCTTTCGGGGCATAGAAAAGGCGGATTCTGTGGCTGTGGATGCACATAAATTACTTTACTGCCCCATGGCAATGGGTGTTGTTGTTTTCCGCAACGAAAAGGATCTCAATCATTTGAAAACTATTTCCCAGTATGTAAATCGACGAGATAGTGTTGATACAGGCCGCTTTACCATAGAGGGATCAAGGCCTTTTGCATGCTTAAAGCTATGGGCCTCAATGAAAATTATTGGAAGAGATGGATATAAATTACTTTTTGGGCAGGCACAGGAAGCAACATTCACTTTTAAACGAATATTAAAGGAATCTGGAAACTTTGAGATATTAAACTACCCAGAGCTTTTTATTCTAAACTATCGTCTTGTTCCGCAAGGTATCCTGGAGAAATTGAATGAATGGGTGGAAAGGAAACATATATTATCTAGCAAAAATGATAAAAGGGAGTTTACAAAAAAGATAAGAAAAATAAATAGCGTACTCAATAAGATAAATATACTATTGCAGAAATCTATACGCCAAGATGATACCACCTTTGTTTCCAGAACTACACTGGAGTCAACCCAGTATAGGCCCCAAAGAATTGTAGTATTAAGGGCAGTATTGATTAATCCATTAATAAATAACGATATTCTTAAAGAGATTGTCTCCATCCAGAACAAAATAGCGCTCAGACTGATTGATCAATTTGAGCCAATTATTAAAGAGGCAATGGCTTGATCGTACGCATTCAGCAGATAAGTGCATTATGACAAATCCCTTCCGGGTTTCTATGCTTAATTGAATCCAAAGGCATGAATCTGGCTCAAAAGCACTTCCATCCCATCTTCTCAATATGGATCTGGATTCTTTAACCATAGCTATTATTCTCTATTCCTAAACAAAAACCCTTTGTTACTCAGTAGAGTATAACTAATCTTTACCAGTTAGAAAAAACAGTTGTATAACATCAGGGACATAGATGTGGCTAACAAGTTCTTGGCACCACCAATTATAGTGCTCCCTGACCTATGGTATATTTCCCGAATGGTAGGAGGGATGGCAACACCAATTTTGAAACTGGGAGAGCCTATCGACATGCTTTACATCCGCTCTATATCTTTTTAATGATAGGGATCCGCTTTAGATGCACAACATGTCAAGGAATTGACCCTGAACTCAAAAACCGTCAAAATTTTATCATTATGCCGTCAAATATTTTTCGAAATGACCTTGTTTTTCATTTACCTGTCTCCCCGGTATACTCGATTTTCATGTAAGCAGCACCCCAACCTCTCTTAATGAGCTGTAAACCATAATCTTTTTCCATAATAACCCCTATTCCACCTTATTCTTCTGAAAGTGGCACATATTTTGCTGCTATAATGAAAAAGGAGGTGCTGAAATGAGAAAATTGAATTTAAAAAACAAGCTAATTTTATCCTCTTTTGTCATGTCTATTCTGATCATGATCTCGTCGACGGTGGTTGTTTCCATTATTGTTAGGAAGCAAAGTGAGCAGACATCCCATGACCAGATCCAAAAGGCCCTCAATATTGTGCAAAATGACTTGTCGGACAAAGAGGAAAAGATCTTAAAGGATGCCCGACAAATGGCTACTGTAGATGATCTTGGTTCATCCCTTAAGTTTTTAATGGACTATAAATCAAACGATCAAGCTACTCTTACAGGCAGCACCTACAAAACAATTAGTAATAATATATATCAAATCGGTATGACCGGAGGCATATGGAAAACATTTGTATATGATCTAAATGGAGACCTGGTATCATTTTCGGTTCAAAAAGACAGGGATAGTTTTCTCATAGGTCATACCGTAAGCGGCGCAGAGTCCTCTTTTGAATACGCAGTGCTGAAACAGGGAGAAAAGATACAGGCAGATTCATGGCAAAAAACGAACCAGCCTCCGGATGAATCAATTGAAGTAAGGTTCAAGAACCAAATGCCGAAGGATGAAAAATTGTTTTTCCAGGAGTCTGGCAATAACCTGTGCCTGGTCGCACTTGTACCTGCTATAGGTACTGACTATGAGGAAGGCACCGGAAACGCTGTCTACCGTCAATTTGGTTTTGTAAAAACCTTTCTTAAGATTGACAGAGGCTTTGCTGCCAAAATGTCCAGATTAACAGGAATGAGAATCAACATCTTTTTAAATGACACCTTGGTCATCGGAGATATCCAGGAATACAACAGATTAGATTCAGACATTATAAAGGCAGGAGGGCCAAATGTCAGGACTCTGACGAATGGCATGGTCTTAAATAGTGTAGACATCGCAGAAGAAGGTTACTTTCAGGGTATTTTGCCCCTTCATGATGAATCAGGTGTGATTGGCGCAATCACAACACTCCTTTCAAGGCATATTGTATCTAAAAATACCTGGCAGATTATACAGATTTTGATTTTGGTTTTTATAGGAGTTCTCCTATTGGTTATTCCCTCAGCCATTTTTTTCTCTAACTCCCTTACCAGACCTATCAACCGTATTATCGATAACCTGAGTGATACAGCTCAACAGGTGTATAATGCTTCTGTACAGGTTTCTTCTTCGAGCCATGAGCTTGCTGAAGGTGCCTCCAGGCAGGCATCATCTTTAGAAGAAACATCCGGATCCCTTGAGGAAATGTCTTCAATGACCAGCAGTAATGCGGAAAACGCAAAACAGGCAAACAATCATAACAATGAATTGGTTGAAAATTTAAAAAATGCCAACAGTACAATGAAGGCCTTAATAGAATCTATGGCGGGTATTGCAGACAAAAGCAGCAATGTAGCCAAAATTATCAAAACCATTGATGAGATTGCCTTCCAAACTAATCTACTCGCATTAAATGCAACTGTGGAGGCAGCCCGTGCAGGTGAGGCTGGTGCCGGATTTGCAGTAGTAGCGGATGAGGTTCGCAATCTTGCCCTCCGAGTGGCAGAGGCATCTAAAAATACCCAGGGGATGGTCAAGGAGATTATCGAGAGTATAGATGACGGTTCAGGACTCGTAAAGGAAACGGATGAACGATATCGCATCGTTGCTGTCGGAGTGGCGAAGATTAAGGAACTGATCAGTGAAATATCATCCGCCAGCAATGAACAGGCTCAAGGCATCAACCAGATAAATATTGCTGTTGCAGAGATGGATAAGATAACCCAAATGAATGCTTCAAATGCAGAAGAATCTGCTGGTGCATCGGAGGAATTGAATGGGCACTCAGCGAATATGGACAAAATAGTGGCTGAATTGGTACCGTTGATCAGGGGAAATGGCAAAGGCGCAAGAATAAAATCTGCCAAGCCTGCAGAAGCTGGGGAAAAGTAATTAAGAAATCCACGGAACAAAAATAAATAATTTCTTCCAGATACCAAAAAAGTTTAAATGCTGCCAATCCCCCGGGGGAAAATTTTTTCATCGAAAGGGCGGGTATAAGGATTGCGACAGGGGAGGGGATAATGTCTGATACGATTCTCCTGGTTGAAAAAACCAGGATTTGAAGCGAGAAGGCCAATGAATCGGACTGCGCAGCCTTTGCCAGGCGAGACGGGCCATGCCGCATTGCTTTTCATCGGGAACTATCTTGCCATACACCTCCTTATTGAATGCCCCTGCTATCAATCCTATCTCTTCGGTAAGTGTGGGAAAGTGATAACCCAGACGTACACCATACTCTGTTGGGGTCTCGCTTAGAAAATGAGGCACACCGCTATGACGTCCCCAGGCGAGAAGAGCATTATAAAGTTGAATTGGATTTCTGTAGCCCTTGACCCATTGAACTATGGCGCTCCAGCAACGGAGCAGAGCCCTGAATTGCTGTGCTGCCCACAGGAAAAGATGGCTCCAGTGGATTTGCTCTTTTTCGCTTTCTGTAGTTCGAGATAAGAGCCAGCGAAATAGGTACCACATACCCAGGCCGCACACAATGAGTGCAATAAACACACCCAGACCTAACAAACCCCAGCTGAATATTTTTTCAAAAATCTCTATCCACCAACTGCTCTCAGGTGAAGATGCAAACCCCGTCTCATAACTATCGGGTGAAGAAGACGGCGTCTGCGGCCCGCTTCTATTATGCACAAAGAGAAAGCGAATAATAGTTACTATGATCGGGCCCAATGGTGCTGCGGCAACCTTTAGCACGTCATAGCCCATCTCTGCCGCCGCATTCAGGTAGGGCAAAAAGAGTAGCACCAGTCCCGCACCAAACGCGAGAACAACCACAGCAAAGGTCACTATTACCCCGATCCCCTGGTAGCCTGAGAGAAAATTCCTTTGAACCTTGCTCTGATTTCGGGCCATGCCGATCCCAAACAGGCTAAATACGAAAAATGGGAATAACAACAACTCAGGTGTGGAATCCTGAATATCAATCCCTCCCTTTACACGTAAAAGAAATTTGGCTAACAAGAGACAAAAGAAGGCTGCCATTCCCAGATCAAAGCGGGTACAAACCGTGAAATAGACAACTGACCTGCGTGCCAACGTCACTCCCCCTACCCAAAACAGAAGGACAAAGAAAAGGATAATGGCGAGGATAAACCACTCCATAAAATCTTTTGTTTGCCTGAAACAGGTTAATAGCCACCACTGTTCAAAAAAAGGATGTGACTCATAGAAGAAGACGTGCAAGATTCTTGAAGTGGCCAGCAGGAGTCCAAAAACCTGAAGCCCTAAGATCAAAATTATCCATAAACCTCTTCCTCGAATAACCATGGTAAGCAGGGCTGCCAGTGCAAATGTTCCCAGCGCCTCTGGTAAGGGGAACGGTCGGTGAAGTATTGAAGCCATCAGAAAGGTTGCCCACGCATACAACCAGGTTAGTTCCATCCCCCCGCAGGCCAAAAATAAAAGGCCTCCTTTTTTATTGTTCATTGTTTTCCGTTTTTTCGATCCTGATCTCATCAAGGGAATACAGGCTGCTCCGCAGGGTATGCCCATTATCTCCAGAAAAAGAGCGAGGCCAGCACACCACGAATACCATGGGTATTTTTCGGTGCGAAAAGTATTCCTCTGTATCATGGGCTTTGCCATTGTCTTCATATGAGAAGTGAATGCAGCTTACTCCCCATGCCAGGTGGAGTCCGCGGTGCACTGCATCAACAAGATCCCCTTTTGCTCTCATTTGCAACCGTGCCAGTACCTCCAGAATAGCAGGCAACTGATGGGGATTTCGGGATATCGGGAGGATTGACGGCCCATCCTCTACTACACCATTGGTTACGAATCCCATAGCGTAACCCCTCTGATCAAATTGAAATGCAAGGGACGCCACTGCTTCAAGGGTGTGTTCGAATTCCTTCATTGCAGTATTGTGTGCAAATTCATCCACATCTACGACGAACAGGGCCTTGAGCTGCTCCGAGGGCTCAAAGGCCTTTTCCTGGAGCCGGTTATGACGTGCGCTTGCCTTCCAGTGAATATATCTAGCCGGCCGCCAGTGTTGGTAATCCCTGGTGCCAAGGATATAAATGGGGTCCTCCACGGGGCTCTTCGCACCTGGGGCGCCAAAAAAATCATGCCTCGGCAAGGAAACCGGTTTCAGTGGAACAAGCCTTGGGTACACGATAACTTGAAGACTTTCCTTTTCACCTCTTTCCCTGGAAAAGAATCCAAATGGATCAGACACTTGTATATGGAGTGGCCCGACGTGGTGTATACCCCGTTTTTGTGCAACTAATGTACGATTGAAGTATGCTCTTTGGAACCATAGCAGGCCGCTTTGATTGGTGCATGTCATATCATCGGCAGAAGGATTCAGTGAGCCATCTATAGATGTCTTTATTTGAAACCATATTGGAAGTAACTTGGCATTTTCAACGCCTACCCGTAAGGTGAGTTCCTCCCCTGGAAACAACTTACCTTTGTCTACCGTTGAATAGCATGTTATACCCGAAAGGCTCATTCTGCTCCATAGTTTTGCGCCGCCCATTACACTCAACACCAGTAATGCCAAAACCGCAAGGTCCCGTTGGCTGTACAATAATGCTATAAAAAGAAGGACTCCCACAAAGAATTGTACCAGCGGGATAATAAAAATGCTTGGCAATCTGGTTTCTTGTGTTTCCATGGCCATTATCTTAGGTGGTGGCTGCGGGTACTGGTATTTGACGTACTATCTCATCTAGAAGGTGCTTTGAGGTCTCCCCCCTCAACCGATCTTCCTCTTTAAGGATCAATCGGTGAGAGAGAACAGGAACAACGAGATGCTTGATATCATCAGGCAGCACATAGTCGCGCCCTCTTAAGGCAGCCAGCGCTTGGCCCGTACGCATTAATCCAAGAGAACCCCGCGGGCTGGCACCGAAACGTAAGGAGTTGTTGTTGCGGGTAGACCTTACAATAGTTGCAATATATTCCCGTACCGGGAAAGATATATGAATATTCTTCCGTGCTCGTTGCAGATCTGTGATTTCCTCAGGACTTGCAACTGCCTCCAGTTTCAGCAGAGGGTCATCCTCTCGAAAGCGGTCCAGTATGGAGATTTCCTCATCCTTTTCGGGATATCCCAGTTGTATCTTAAGGATAAATCTGTCCAGCTGTGCCTCCGGTAGAGGAAATGTACCTTCCAGCTCAATAGGATTCTGTGTGGCCATGACAAAAAACGGATGAGGAAGGGGGAAGGTTCGCCCATCTATGGTTACCTGGCGTTCCTCCATGCTTTCCAGGAGACTCGCCTGGGTGCGGGGAATGGTGCGGTTAATCTCGTCGGCGAGCAGAATATTGGTGATAACTGGACCGGTTTGATAGGTAAACTCACCTGTTTGCTGATTGTAGACATTGAAACCGGTTATATCAGCAGGGAGCAAGTCCGGTGTGAATTGTACTCTTTTAAAAGACCCGGCGATGCTTCTGGCAAGGGATTTAGCTATTAAGGTTTTTCCCAGTCCCGGGACATCCTCCAGCAAGACGTGACCTTCTCCCAGAAGGGCTACAAGGAGCAATTCAATAGTTTGATGCTTACCCACAATAACCTGGGATATATTTTTTGCAATTTTTTTACACAATGTGAAATCCGCCATTTTCCCCCTCTCATGATGTTGACGAAGCCGTTATGTATCCAGCTGAATGTAGAGAGACCTTTGCATAACCCCTATGAATCTAAAAAAGATGGTGGGCGTTTTTTCAGTTCCCTCCGGGCCGGAGGCCGAGGCTTTCGGGTTGGTGTTTCAGCAGCTTATCTATGGGTTGTTTTGTCCCCAGCATTGCCCTGATAAATCGGGCCCTGCGGGTTCCCCCACTGATACGTTGCTGAAAAGCCAGCGCCCTTCTCTCCGAGCGGGAGGCTCTACGAGCCGGAAGCCACCAGTCACTTCGGAAAAGTCTACCCTGTCTATTCCAAGTAACAAAAATGGTCAGGTTTTGCAAGGCTCTAAAACTATGTATAAAGTTAGATTTCTATCGAAGACGTCCCTTTAATCCCCATCCAAAAGATATAAGCGCCGCTACACAGCTTAACCCTGATACAAGTCCGGTTGCCAGTATTCCCCCTGCCAGCCAGATATGGCTTCCTGCAAGTGAGCCGATTACGCGCCCTAAACCGGCTGCTGCAAAGAATCCGGACATCATTGTTGCCCGAGATGCAGGTAACAATTCCGTAGACAGAGATAATGACGAGACAATGGTAAATTCATAGATTAAAAAAAGTACAAACAGGCTCATAAAGGCAAAAGATAGGGTATGCGATGTGAAGGGTAATATTACATAGCACAATGCCGATAGAATGATGCCAATAATGATAGAACGCTTTAGCCCCAACCGGTCGGCAAAAGACGCGGTCATGATTTCCCCTGATAATTCGGCAACGCCGATTATACTCGTCCCTATTCCCAGGGCTACAATACTCAGGTTGAATGATTCCTCAAGCCATGCCCCATATACGACAAAAAGATTGTCATTGGCGATGCCAAATAACAGCGCAAAGCCAAGCGTGCCCAATGGTCCCCGTTGTTGGACGAGTTGTTTCAAGGTATTGAGAACACTGGCTGGGTTTTGATGGGCATCTTTTTTTCTCCTATCTTTTGGTATGAGGATTTTTATGGCGATTATACCGAAAATCCCGAATCCACCTAAGACAAAGAATGGCCCGCGCCATCCCACCTCATGAATGAGAAATGCAATGGCAGGGATACCTACAAGGGTGCTTCCTGCCCAGCTAAACTCGAGTAGACCGATAACAAGCCCCCGTTTTTCAAAGGGGACCCGTTCTCCCACATACGCCTGCAAAGCCGGATCAAACACCGTTTTCGCCAGCCCTGCTAAAAAAAAGGTGACTACAATAACACTGTATAAGGGTAACATTCCTCCTGCGAGCATCCCTATGACAAGTAGTTCCAGCCCTGCTATCATCATTCGGCGATAGCCGAAACGATCGGCCAGAGGTCCGGAGAAAATTCCAATGATACTGGTAGCCTGGTTTATTGCGATTAAGGATGTTACTGCTGTTAAGTGAACACCCAATCCCCGGCTCAGCGCAGGGGCAAACGGATAGGCAAAGCGCCGTGCCGTGTTGAGGATAAGGCGGCATAACACGGTTGCTCCAGCTTTCCATGCTAATCTGGAAAATGAGTTTTTTTGGTGTTGTTGTTGTGATGTATCAGGCAATAGACACCCCGTGGCAATTATCTTTCATGCGCTAAATTGTTATATTTCATGAGCTATAAAAATATGGTTACAATTCATAGGTGATAGCGATTAAAACAGGGGAGAGATGTTTTGCCGCCGCCCTTGACTGTTCCAAGGGTGGGAGGGTTTATTGATGTTGCTTTAAAGAATGCTGGCAGGTATCGAGTAAGCCCGGCACTTTTATGCCTTTGAGATGTATCAGGGATCAATATCATATGTGGCGAATTGGATAGCCGAGCACGGCCTCCTGATTTTTTCCAAAGGTCTGTTGTATATTTACCTCAGTAATTGCATCTATATCCTGATGCTTCTCTTTATGAATTCTTATTAGCGTTTTCAGAACCGGCATTTCACAAACAAGAATGCTTTTTTTAAAAACCTGTAGCCTTATTGGTGCCCTGATAACAACCTGCCCTGTTGTATTTTCTTACCTGTGAGTTTTATTTAAAGCCTTAGCAGTGCATCCAGAATACTCATTCCTTCTCCCTTCTTCTTTACTGCAAGCAGGGGAGATGTGGTTGTATTGATCAGGTGTTCTGCCACGCTTCCGAGTAACACACCGGCAGCAGCCCTTCGCCCCCGTGCGCCAATAACCACCAGACATCGTTCACGTGCGGCAATAACATCTTCAATGCCCTTGGATGCATTTTTCTCAAGGTGGAAGAGGGGAACGGCGGTGAGGCCGTTTAGGTCTATTTTCTTAATGAATTCAGCATAGCTTTTCTCAGCGTGCCCTTTCATGATCTCCGCGAACTGATCATAGCTCTTTCCTGTCTTGTAGTATCCCAAAGGAACATTGTAGACATGAAGGAAGGTTATTTGCTCTATTCCTTCAGAGACCTTGGCGAGTGCTACTGCGGCCTCCGCTGCATCTGCTGAGTTTTCCGAAAAATCCACAGGGACAAGGATATTAGTAAACCATGTTGTGGTTCCCTCAGGCACAAAGAGTACAGAACAGGGTGCCTTTCGGGCAAGTTTTTCAAAGAGGGTTCCGCTCGCAGAGGGTATTTTTCGCTTGCGCATGATGATCAGATCGATTTCATGCTCTTTTGCCCACCGTAAAAATTCTATCAACGGTGAGCCTTCCACAACCTGATAGTCGATCTGTGTTTCCGGGTTACCATCAAAGTATTTATCGACAAGGTCTTCCATTTCCTTCCGCGCATACTCTTCAACAGGCTGAAAAAGATCCGGATACTCGGTACGGAGATCATCCGGAATATCTGACGTACTTACAACGTGAAGAAAGGTAAGCTTTTCGGATTTTGCCAGTCTGCTGATAAGGCCTGCATAGCGAATAGACGCTCCATCCTGGTTAACAAATGAAACCCCAACCAAGAGGTGATTGTATTGATACATAGTGGCTCCTTTTTCTGTGTTAGTGTTGTATAGATTTTGTCTGCTCATGCATGATGCTGATGTGACAACATTACGCATTTTTGCTGTATATGCATTAAGACTGTTTCATGTGATGAGACCTTTGCATAACCCCTCTTGATCTAAAGACGATGGGCTTTTTTTCAGTTCCAAGGCTCCCGGGCTGGTCTTTTCAGCAACGTATCCATGGGGGAGTTTTGCTCTATCCGCATTGCCCCGATAAATCGGTGCCTGCGGGTTCCCCATTGATACGTTACGAAAAGACAGCACCCTTCTCTCCGAGCGGGAGGCTCTACGAGCCGGAGGCCACCAGTCACTTCAAAAAAGTCCATCGTCTTTTTGAGGATGGTGAAAATCGCCGGGTTTTTCAAAG